>NZ_JBFAGB010000051.1:0-63560 GCF_040639875.1 Actinomadura sp. NPDC023710 | reverse complement strand
GCGGCACCCCTCTGAAAAGCCGCCGCCTCTCCGGCCGCCGAACGGTCTGGTGCCCCCAATGCCAACCGGATGGGGCATAGCAAGGCGGCATCGGCATTCGCCCCGATCCTCGCCCCAGGTATTCACGGTCGATGGCCTCCAACCTGCACGCTGAGTCGTGAGATCGTCTGCAAGCAATCGAGGCAGGATGGACGTTCGGGCCCTTTTGTGCGGACGATCGCTGGAACATCGAGAACGATGAATTCTATGACTTCAACTCCCTTGATCGCGTCGTCGTCGCACTTGAACGGGCTCCCGGCACCGGCCCCCGGTTCCTGACCTGACATCACAGCCGCCGTCACCTAAGGACCTCCCGCGCATGCGAGCCTTCTGAGCGTCGAACTGCGCGGCGAGCCCCGTCTTCTCGGCATCGCTTTGTACGCCGATGTCGCGTTTATCGGCGGCTTGCCGCCCCTGCTGATAGACTAAGGGGAGAACCACAAACCGAAGAGCCATCCCGGCTCTCGAGTTGCTTCGCAGTAGCGGGCGCAACAGAGGACCGGGAGTGATGATCTCGAGATTCCTTTGTGCGCCCCCGCAAACCAAAGGGGATCTCGTGAATAGGAAGAAAGGGCGCCTGCGAGATTTTTCCGCAGGGCCTCTTGCGCGCTTGCGGTCGCTGGCAGGCGACCTTCGCGCCGCAGATAGGAAAGTGCTCGCGATGGCGGTCTTCGCCAACCTGACGGGCGCTGTCAACGGCTACCTGCTGGTGGCCGTCGGCGTAACCGAACATGTCGGACCGGTGACGACGGCGCTGGTCATCGTCGCTTCCGGAACGCCGGTCTTCTGGTACGTCTACAGGCCGCCGTTGCGGAGCCACTGGTCCGTCTGGAAGCACGCCATCCTGCTGGGCTCCGCTCTGGGAACGAACAGTCTGACTTTCCAGTTCGTTCTGAGGTGGGTCCGGCTGGAGGTCATGCAACCGCTGTCGTTCTTGTTCAGCGCGGCTTTCATTTTCGGCGCGGATGTCTTTCGAGACGTCCGGAAGAAGACCTACTCGACCGCCTTGTGGCCGATTTTGGCCGTGCTGGGTACCTGGGCCCTTGCGAGGGACACGGTTCCCGGCGCGACCGGAGGGGTCTTCTCGGATGCCGTCCCGCGCATCCGTATCCTGGATCAGCCGATTCCCGGCTGGGTCCCGGGTGTGGGAATCCTGACCATCGGGGCGGCCACGTACGCCTTCATGCAGAAGCGAATGGAGATGCTCGATCTGAGCATCAAGGGAAAGGCCAACACCCTTTCCGGCATCCCCGCTTTCGCCATCCTCGCAGTGGGCGCGTGGACCATGGAAGGTGGCTGGGATGGCATGACCGCCGACCGTTGGCCCTACCTGCTGATCTGTGCGGCCAGCGGAATACTCGGTGCGCTCCTCGGCGGCGTCGTCATGACGAAGGCCTACGAGCGAGGACTACTGGCGTCGACGAGCGCGATGCTCCTCCCGCTGCGGACCCTCATCGGGACCTTGATGGGAATGCTCGTGGCACAGACGGCTCCCGGCCCTCTCGGGCTGGTGGCGATCGGCCTGATCCTCGTCGCCTCCTGTGGGACGACGAGGTTCCAGGGCCGGAAGTCCGGCTCTGACTGACCTGGCGGCGGGGAGGCCCACCTCCCCGCCGTTCGATCGAGCGCCCGGTAGGCATGGCGCGGGATGGCTTCAGGTGTCGCGGTCGGGTGCGGTCATGTCGCCCGTCGCGGGGATGCCGTCGGCCAGTCCGTAGCGTAGGTACACGGTGCCGTTCGAGGCCGCTGACGGTGGTTCGAGGAGGGTGAGGTTCGTGGGGACCTCGCCGCCGTCGAAGACCTTCTTTCCGACGCCGAGCACTATCGGGTGCACCCAGAGGTCGAGACGGTCGAAGAGCTTGTCGCGCAGGAGGGTCTGCACCAGGTTCAGGCTTCCGACGACCTTGATGTGCTCGTGCCGGTCGCGGATCTCACGCACCGCGCCCGCCAAGTCTGGGCCGAGTTGCGTGGAACCGGCCCACGAGAGGTCGGGCCTGCCGCGGGAGGCCACGTACTTCGGGACGCTGTTGAAGAGCGTGGCGATCTGGTTGTCCTCGCCGCCCTCCTGGTGCGGCCAGTAGGCGGCGAAGATGTCGTACGTCCGCCGGCCGAGCAGGAGGGCGTCCGTGCCCTCGTACGCGGCACCGATCTGCGCCCCGGTGGCCTCGTCCAGGAGGGGCGCCTGCCAGCCGCCGAACGGGAACCCCACCGGGTCCTCGTCGGGGCCGCCGGGCGCCTGCCCGACGAGGTCAAGGGTCGCGAACAGCTCTAGGTGTATGAGGCCCATGTCTTGCTCCCGATGAGTTGGTTGCGTGGGTTCGGGAGGTAGACCTGTGGGCGCCGTCAGACTCATCGTTGCGATGGCACCCTCAGCGCTCTGTACCCGCACTTCCAGTTCCTCGAACAGCACACGCCGACCCGACTTGGCGCATGCAGCAGGGTGTCCCGGGAGCGTCCAGGCCGCCACGGGTTCGTCATCGGCGCCCTCGTCTCTGTGGCTCGGACGAGGGCGCCTGGACGCTTCCGGCTTACGCCCGCCGCGCCGGTCTCGCCATTGAGATCGGCGCATTGGCGCTCATTCGGGGCAGGTGAGGCGGTAGTCGAGGGTGGGGAGGGCTTGGTTCCATTCCTTCTTTGTCAGGCCGCCCGTGGTGCTCCGGCAGAGGGCCGCCCTGGTCTGGGCGGGGGCCAGGTCGTGAGTGAGGACGGTGCCGCTTTCGGCGGCGCTGGTGAGGGACTTGCCGTCCCGGGAGAACGCCAGGGCGCTGATCTCGGTCTGGTGGCCGGTCAGGGGCAGTGCGTAGGGGCGGCCGGATTCGACCTCCCACAGGCGGATCTGACCGAGTGCGTCGCCGGTGGCGAGGAGGGTGCCGTCCGGGGAGATCGCGGCGGCCCTGACGTAGCCCTTGTGGCCGCGCAGGATCAGGCCGCGCGAGCGGAGCGTCCGGCCGTCGGTGAGGAGGACTTTCTGGTCCGCCTCGGTTCCCTCGGCGCTCACGATCGTTCGGCCGTCACGGCTCATGGTGAGAAGGGTGCTGAGGAAGGTGTCGTCGCTTCTGGCCAGGACGCGGCCGGACGGATACTCGATCAGGCCGGACTTGCCGTCCGTCATCAGGGCCTTGCCGTCCGGGCGGAAGACGATGCGTTTGACGAAGGTGTCGGCTGAGGAGGGCACCGCGCGGATCTGCCGGAACGTCTTCGCGTCCCAGAGCTGGAGTTCTCCCGCGGTGCCACGGCGGACCAGGAGGGCCAGGCCGCGGCCGTCCGGGGACAGGGCCATCGCCTGGATCCTGTCGGCGGGCTGGGGCAGCGTCACGTCGCCGAGCTTTGCGAACTTCTTGGCATCGGTGATGGTGACCGTGCGGGCGTTCTTGTAGATGGCGAGCCGCCCGCCGTCGGCGCTGAGAGCGAGATCGTTGCCGTTGCCGGAGTACTCGTAGTCGGACGAGAGGCTGAACCCCCGGTTGACGGCGCTCTTTCGCCGGACGTCCCAGAAGTGCACCGAGCCTCCGCTGCGGTACGCCATGGTCGAGGCGTCCGCGGAGATGGTCGTCTTCTGGAACAGACCGCTTCCCTGGATGACCTTGGTGCTCAGGAAGGTGCTGATGTCCAGGGACGAGATCTGGCCGGTCGCCGGCTCGATGCAGCGCAGGGCCCGTTGCTCGACGAAGCGGACCAGGGCGCAGTCCGCGTTCGGCGCGTAGCGGATCACGGGTTCGTCGGGGGTGGACTGGGTGGCGCCGCCGTCCTTGAGTCGCCACATGGTCCTGCCCTGCGCCAGATAGCGGCCGTCCTGGCTGAAGGCGAGGGCGCCGTACGTGTTCGCGGGCGCGAGCCTGAGGTACTGCTCGTCCGCACCCAGCTTCCAGATCAGGATCTCCGCCTTCTTGCCCGTGGCGGGAGCGTTCGCCATGGCCAGCAGCGAACCGTCGGGGCTCACCTTCGCCGCGCTGACGTACCTTCCCTTGAGCGCCTTGTTGAGGCGGGGCAGCGCGATCGTCGTTCTGGCCGCCAGTTGGTCGACGTGCACCGCGCCCTGGGGTGTGACGCCCGCGACGAGCTGGTCGCCCGCGTCGGCGGTGAGGATCTCGACGCCGTCCTTCGGGCGTGTCCAGCTCAGCGGGACCTGCCGGAGGGTCCGCAGGTCCCAGACCGTGCGGGCGTCGCGGTTGCCGGCGAGCAGGAGGTGTCCGGACGGGCTCAGGTCGATCCCGTCGAAGACCGTCGCGTTGGCGCCGGCCTTGCCGATGGGCAGCCTGCCGCGTTCCTTGCCGGACGAGGTGTCCCAGACGCGGGCCGTCCCGTCGTCGGCCCAGGTGACCATGGTGCGCGCGTCGTCGGTGACGACGAGGTCGAGAGTGCCGGCGCCGATGATGCTGAATTCGTGCAGTTTGGTGTGAGTGTCGATGTTCCAGACGCCGGCCTTTCCGGCGTCCACGACGGCGAGGACGCGGCCGCCAGGCGACGGCTGGCGCCGGGTCGTCGCGCTCACGCCGGGCGGCGTGAAGACGTCGCTCTCCCACTGGTACCGCAGCGCGACCAGCGCCTCCCTGGTCTCCTTCGTGTCGGAGAGGGCACCGGCGGCGATGGCCAGACGGCGCGCCGTCCTCGGGTCGCTCTTGCGGGTGGACATCGCCACGGCCGCCAGGCGACGCGCCTCCGCGTCGTCGCGCTGCCGCGCCACGGTGCGGCCCTGCTGGAAGACGAGAACTCCCGCGACCACCGTCACCAGCAGCAGGACGGCGAGGACCCCGGACACCGCCGTCCGCACGGTGGACCGGCGGCGGACGGACGCGCGCCCGGCGTCCAGGAACGCCTGCTCCAGCGTGTTCGGCCGCAGCGCGCGGCCGCCTCCGACGGCCCAGGTCATCGCGCGTTCGAGGCGGGTCCCCTGGAGGAGGTCGCCGGCCTTGCGGCCGTGCGCGTCCCACAGCCGCGCACCCTCGGCGAGTTCCTGGTGAACGTCCAGGCCCGGCCGTTCGGCGGCGGCCCAGTCGCGGAGCCGCGGCCAGGCGCGGAGCAGCGCCGGGGAGGCGAGGGTGAGGCGCTGCCCGTCCCAGCGGGTGAGGCCGGCCTGGGTGAACGCCGAGAGGACGGCGTCGATCACGGGCTCCGGCGTGCGGCCGTCGCTGAACTCGGCGCGCGCCGCCGGGCGGAGGAGATCGTCGCCGGGCGACACCATCCGCAGCAGGATCTGCGGGACGGCCGGTTGCGCCTCCGGGGCAAGGCTCCGCATCACCGTCTCGGCGCGCTCGCCCAGGGGCGGGGGCGCGGCCCTGGGTGTGCGGACGGCGCGTGCCTCCCGTTCCCCCTGCTCCAGAAGATCCGCGTCAGGCCGTCCGCCGAGCAGGTCGAGGAGCAGGCCCGGCGCGTCGGGACGCCGTCCCGGGTCCCTGGCCAGCGCGGCCTCGACCATGGGCCGCAGCCGCTCGGGCACCATCGAGGTGTCCGGGGCGGTGTTCAGGACGGCGTGCATCAGCTTGGGCAGGGAGTCGCCGTCGAACGGAGTGCGGCCGGACGCGGCGAACAGGATCGTGGCGCCCCAGGCCCAGACGTCCACGGCGGGCCCGGGGGTCTTCCCCTGGAACACCTCGGGCGCCATGTACCGCGGCGTCCCCTTCATGCCGGTCGCGCTCTGCGACATGTCCTCGGTGCGGGCGATGCCGAAGTCGATGACGCGGGGGCCGTCCGGTCCCAGCAGCACGTTGGCGGGCTTCAGGTCGCGGTGGACGACGCCCGCCCGGTGGACGGTGGTCAGCGCGGTCGCTATCCCGACCGCCAGCCGGTACAGGTCGTCCGGCTTGTACGGGCCGTCCTCGTCGACGGCCTGCTGGAGGGTCGGACCCGCGACGTACTCGCTGACGACGTACGGGAGCGCGTTGTCCAGGTCGACGGCGAGGACGCGCGCCGTGCAGAACTGCGAGACGCGCCGCACCGCCTCGACCTCGCGGACGAACAGGTCGCGGTGCAGGGCCGAGTAGTCGCCGTGGAGCGCCTTGACCGCGACCCGCACGCCGTCCGGGCCGTACCCCTCGTACACGACACCCTGCCCGCCGGCGCCGAGCCGGCCTGCGAGAAGGTAGTCGCCGAGCCTCGTCGGATCACCGGGTCCCAGCGGATCGGCTGCCACAAAAGGTCTCCTCGCCTAATAGACATGATTGTCCATTAGGATGCCGACCCCGGCGGCGGCGTTCGCGTGAAACGGGTAACACCGGTCGACGAACCGGTGACGATCTCATCGGAGGCGGGCGGCGAGCGCCTTCTTGCTGATCTTGCCGACCGGTGTCCGGGGGAACGCGGTGGCCGTCTCCAGGCGGTCGGGGTGCTTGTAGGCGGCGACGCCGCGGGTGCGGAGGAAGTCCTTGATCTCGCGCAGGCCGGGCGCCTTCTCCCCCTCCCTGATGACCAGGAAGGCGCAGGTGCGCTCGCCCATGACCGCGTCGGGGACGCCGACCACGGCCGCGTCGTGGATCGCCGGGTGGGCCAGGAGGTGGTTCTCCAGTTCCTCGGCGGAGATCTTGTCGCCGCCCCGGTTGATCTGGTCCTTCTCGCGGCCCTCGACGATGAGGTGACCGGACGGCAGCTCCCTGACCAGGTCGCCGGTGCGGTAGAAGCCGTCCGGGGTGAAGGAGCGGGCGTTGTGCTCGGGGGCGCGGTAGTAGCCGCGGAGGGTGTACGGGCCCCGGGTCAGGAGTTCGCCCACGTCGCCTGGCGCCACCTGCTTGCCGTCCTCGTCCACGACGCGGATCTCGTCCGCCGGGGAGAGGGGGCGGCCCTGGGTCCGTTCGATCAGGTCGCGCGGGTCGTCCAGGCGGGTGTAGTTGAGGAGGCCCTCGGCCATGCCGAAGACCTGCTGGAGCTGGCAGTCCAGGGCGTCCGGGATCTCGGCGGCGCGTTCGGCGGCGAGCTTGGCGCCGCCCACCTGGAGCAGCTTCAGGGACGAGATGTCCTCGTCCGACCAGGTCACCGCGTCCTGCCAGAGGAGGGCGATCGGGGGGACGACCGCGCAGGCGGTGGCACGCTCGCGTTCGATGAGGGGGAACGCCTCGTCCGGGGAGCCGGAGGGCGAGAGGACGACCGTGCCGCCCGTGGCGAAGACGCCGAGGATGCCGGGGCAGGCCAGGGCGAAGTTGTGCGCGGCCGGGAGGACGACCAGGTAGACGGTGTCGCGGTCGAAGCCGCAGAGCTCGGCGCTGGCCTCCAGGTTGTAGACGTAGTCGCGGTGCGTCCGTGGGATCAGCTTCGGAAGGCCGGTGGTGCCGCCGGAGAGCAGGAAGACGCCCACGTCGGAGGGGGCGGGGGCGGGGGCCGCCGCCGGCTCGGCGTCGATGGAGGCCAGAGAGGTGAACTCCTCGGCCTCACCTTCGACGATCACGTGTTCCACGGGGAGCGTGCGGGCCAGCTCGCGGTAGTCGAAGTCGCCGTCGCGGTCGGCGCAGATGTAGGCGCGGGCCTCGGAGAGCTCGCAGAGGTAGCGGATCTCGCTCTCGCGGTGCGCGGGGAGCGCGAGGACGGGCGCGGCGCCGATGCGGACGAGGGCGAGGAACGCGACGATGAAGCCCGCGGTGTTCGGAAGCTGTACGACGACGCGGTCGCCGCGTCGCAGGCCCAGGGCGAGGAGACCGGCAGCGGTGCGGGCGGCACGGGCGTCCAGTTCGGCGTAGGTGAGGCGGTCGTGGCCGGCGACGAGGGCGGGGGCGGCCGGGTCGCCGCGCAGGACGTCCCCGAGGAGGCGGTCGGTCCAGTGGCCCTCGGCCTTGTAGCGGGCTTCGAGGTCGGCGGGCCAGGGGGTGAGGCCGTCCACGGTCACCGCCCCGCGAGCTGGGCGGGGGCGCCGGGGACCGGCTCGGCCGGGTCGGAGCCGAGGGCGACGATGCGGTTCGCGGCGTCGACGTGGACGACGCGGGGCTCGTGCCGGGACGGGTCCTCCACGCCGGCGTAGGTGATGATGATCACCAGGTCGCCGGGCTGGACGAGGCGGGCGGCCGCGCCGTTGACGCCGATGACGCCGCTGCCCGCCTCGCCGGTGATGGCGTAGGTGACGAGCCGGGCGCCGTTGTCGATGTCGACGAGGTGGACCTGCTCGCCCTCCACGATGTCGGCCGCGGCCATCAGGTCGGCGTCGATCGTCAGCGAGCCCACGTAGTGCAGGTCCGCCTGGGTGACGGTCGCTCGGTGGATCTTCCCGTTCATCAGCGTCCGCTGCACGGCTCCTCTTTCTCACGATCAACTAAGGCTAGGCTAACCTTAGCTACTCGATCGGCAGAGGAGAACCCCGAGGATGCTCCGGCGACTGGTCATCGACGTCGGGCCGCTGCGCGACAGCAGGCCGTTCCGCAACGTGTTCATCGCCCGCACCGTCTCGGTCTTCGGGATCGGCATGCTGGCGGTGGCCCTTCCGGTGCAGGTGTACGACCTCACCGGGTCCACCGTGCACGTGGGCGGGGTGTCCGCCGCCGAGGGCTTCGCGCTCCTCGCCGGGTTCCTTTGGGGCGGGGTGCTGGCCGACCGGCACGACCGGCGGCGCCTGATGCTGCGGGCGCGGGCGGCGGCCGGGATCGGGTTCGTCCTGCTGGCGCTCAACGCGTTCCTGCCCGCCCCCTCGCTGGCCGCCCTGTACGCGCTGGCGGCGTGGGACGGGCTGATGACCGGCGTCAGCATCACCGCGCTGCTGGCCGCGACACCGGCGCTGGTCGCACCCGACAAGCTCGTCGCGGCGGGGGCGCTGAACGCGCTGACCG
Source organism: Actinomadura sp. NPDC023710 (assembly GCF_040639875.1). NCBI lineage: Bacteria > Bacillati > Actinomycetota > Actinomycetes > Streptosporangiales > Thermomonosporaceae > Actinomadura > Actinomadura sp. NPDC023710. Next base: position 54,780 of record NZ_JBFAGB010000051.1, on the reverse strand, counting down.
TCCGGCTCGGGTCGATGGCCTCCCCCGCGCTCGGCGGGCTCGTGGTGTCGGCGTTCGGCGTGGGCTGGAACTACGCGGCCGCGGCGGCCGGGACGCTCGGCACCCTCGCGCTGCTGACCGGGCTGCCGCAGCTCAGGCCCGCCGCCGTGGAGGAGGCGGACGCCAATCCGCTGAGGTCCGTCTGGGACGGGTTCCGCTTCGTCGCCTCGCATCGGGTCGTCGGGTCGCTGATGCTCCTCGGCCTGCTGTTCATGGTCGCGGGCGGCATCCCCGTCCTGATGCCGGCGTTCGCGAGCCGGAGCCTTGACGGCGGCGCCACCACGGTGGGGCTGCTGTTCGCCGCGCCGGCCTGCGGCGCGGTGCTGGCCTCCCTGACGAGCGGCTGGGCCGGGCGGGCCCGGGCGCCGGGCCTGGCGCTGCTCGTCGCGTCCGTCTCCGGATTCGTCGCGCTCGCGTGCCTCGGCCTCGCCCGTCACCCGGCGCTCGCCGTCGCGATCCTGTTCGTCTACGGGTTCGTCCAGTCGATCGAGGAGATCCTGCGGTACGGGCTGATCCAGTCCCACACGCCCGACTCGCATCTCGGACGGGTGAACGCGCTGTGGTCGGCGCAGGAGACGGGCGGCGGCGCCATCGGGTCGCTCGGCGCCGGGGCGCTCGGCCGGTACCTCGCCCCGGGCGCCGCCATCGTCCTGTACGGGACGGTCAGCGCCGTCCTCGCGCTGGCACTGGCGCTGACCCTCACCGGACTCCGGACCGCGACGCTGCGGCCGGAGCCCGAGCCCGGCTGACCCTGGCTCACCCGAGGCGCGCGGTCAGTTCCTCCTCGGTCATGGCCTCGACCTCCAGCCAGATGGCGGCGACGGATTCCAGGCGCCCCGGCGTCTCCTCCAGTTCGGTGAAGCGGCGGCAGATCCGCGCGATCGTCCGCTCTGCGAACAGGACGCGGACGGGCAGCGCCGTCGTGTCGAGCGCCTCGCGCAGCCGCGCGAGCACGGTGGTGGCGAGAACGGAGTCGCCGCCGAGGGCGAAGAAGTCGGCGTCCGCGCCGACGCGTTCCCTCCCCAGCACCTCGGCGACGATCCGGGCCAGCACCTTCTCCAGGGACGTCTTCGGCTCGGCGCGGGTCGCGGACGCCCCGCCGGCCTCGGCGGCGGCGAGGGCCGTGAGCGCCCTGCGGTCGACCTTGCCGTTCGCGGTGAGCGGCAGTTCGTCCACGCGCACGAGCAGTTCCGGGACCATGTGCGGGGGCAGCAGGTCGCGGACGCGGGCGAGCACGGCGTCCCGGTCGGTCTCGGCGGGCGCCACCACGGCGGCGGCGAGGCGGCCGCCGGCGAGGAGCGCGACGGCGCGCGCCACGGCGGGATGGTCGCGCAGCGCGGCCTCGACCTCGCCGAGCTCGATCCGGAACCCGCGCACCTTCACCTGGTGGTCGCGGCGGCCGAGGAACTCGATGGTCCCGCCCGGGCGGTAGCGGGCGAGGTCGCCGGTCCGGTACCAGCGCGTGCCCTCCCAGAGGACGAACCGGTCGGCGGTCCGGGCCGGGTCGCGGGCGTAGCCGTCCGCGACGCCGGCGCCGCCGATCCACAGCTCGCCGGTGACCCAGTCGGGGCGGTCGCGGCCCAGCTCGTCCACCACCCGGCACGCGACCCCGCGCAGCGGCACCCCGTACGGGACGGCGTGCCAGTCGGCGGGGACGTCGCCGGCGACCTCCTGCACCGTCGAGTGGATCGCCGTCTCCGTCGTGCCTCCGAGGGCCACGAAGCGGCAGCCCGGCGCGTTCTCGCGCAGCAGGCCGGGCAGGTGCGTCCCCACCCAGTCGCCGCCGAGCAGGACGAGCCGCAGGCTCTCCGCCCGGCCCGCGCGCAGGAGCATCTCCAGGACGGACGGGACGCAGTTCAGCACGGTCACCGACCAGCGCCGCGCCAGTTCGCCCCACCGGGCGGCGTCGCGCCGCTCGTCCTCGTCCGGGACGACCACGGCGCCGCCCGCGTGCCAGGCGGCGAACAGGTCGAACACCGACAGGTCGAAGTCGAGCGCCGAGATCGCGAACGTGACGTCGTCCGCCCCCATCGCGAACCGCTCGACCAGGTCGCCGATGGTGTTCATCGCCGCTCCGTGCGAGACCTCCACGCCCTTGGGCTCGCCGGTCGACCCGGAGGTGAACAGCACGTAGGCGACCTGGTCGGGACGCACCGCGACCGGCCCGGGCGGCGGGTCGGCCTCGGCGACGCCGCCTGGGGTGAGCGAGGCGGCGACCCCGGCGCTCGCGCGGATCCTCGCGCGCCGCGCCTCCGGCTGCTCGGGGCCGATCGGGACGTAGGCGGCGCCGGCCGCCAGCACTCCGAGCGCGGCGGCGGCCTGGCCGGGCCCCTTGGGGAGTTCGATCGAGACCCGGTCGCCGGGGCGGACGCCCTCGGCCGCCAGCCCCGACGCGATCCGCAGGGCGCGGTCGGCGAGCTCGCCGTAGGTCATCGTCCCGTCGTCGCCCCAGTGCAGGGCCGCGGCGTCCGGGCGGCGCGCGGCGTGCTCGAAGAAGCCCTCGGTCAGCGTGCGGGGCGGCGGCGCGGGCGTGGCGTTCGACCCGTGCCTGACGCGGAGCTGGGACGGTGTGGCGGCGATGCCGAGGGGCGTGTCCCAGTCGGCGCCGGGCGCGCCGAGACGGGTGATCGCGGCGGTGTAGGCGTCGAACATCGCCTCCGCGACGCCGTCCGGGAACGCGGGCAGGCGCACGTCCCAGTTCAGCAGCAGGCCGCCGGACACCTCGGTCACCTGCGCGTCCAGCAGCACCTGCGGGCCCTGCGAGATGATCCATCCGGGTTCGCCGAACAGCTCGCGGACGCGGTCGCCGAACAGCTCGCCCAGGTTGAGGGCGCTCGTGTAGACGATCGGGGCGAGCACCTGCTCACCGCGCAACCGCGACAGGTCCCGCAGCACCTCCAGCCCCGAGTAGTCGCTGTGCGCGCCGGCCGTGTGCAGGTTCGATTGGAGAGCGCGGGCGCGCTCGACGAACGGGAGGTTCTCGGTGAGGTCGGCCTCCAGCATGATGGACCCGGTGAAGTCGCCGACGACCTTGTCGACGTCGGGGTGGACGGGCTCGCGGTGGAACAGCGGCAGGTTGAGCAGGAACCGGGGCGTCGCCGACCAGGCGCCCATCACCTCGGCGAACACCGCCGCGAGCGCCATGGCGGGGGTGACGCCCTCGGCGTGCGCGCGGGCGATGAAGCGGTCCTTGGCGTCCGGCGGCAGCCAGTGGTGCTTGCGCTCGACGCGGTTCCCCGGCTCCGCGACGACCGGCAGCTCGGGCGGGCCGGGGAGGTCGGCGAGGCGGTCGGCCCACCAGCGGCGGTCGGCGGCGCGGGCCTCCGCGCGGGGGTCGTCGGCGAGGTAGCGGGCGTAGCCGTAGCGGATCGGCGCGAGGGTCTCGCCCTCGTACAGCGCGGCGAGGTCGGCCAGCATGACGCGGTAGCTCATCGCGTCGGCGGCGACCATGTCGACGTCCAGGTGGAGGCGCGCGGCGCCGTCCGGGAGGAGGCTGAGCCGGGCGTCGAAGACGCGGCCGTCCTCGATGGGGAGCCGCTGCCGCGACATCTCGTCCCGGACGCGCTCCAGTTCGGCGTCCGGGTCGGAGGAGGAGCGCAGGTCGTGGACGGTGACGAGCGGACCGGGACGTTCGGGCAGGATCTGCTGCGTCCCGTCGTCGCGGACGGCGGCGCGCAGCATCGGGTGCCGCCGCACCAGAGCGCCCACGGCCGACTCGAAACGGGCCGGGTCGATCGCGCGCCCGTCCAGCTCGACGTACAGGTGGGCGGCGACCGAGCCGAGCTCCTGGCCCGGGTCGCGGCCGATCCAGTACGCGTGCTGCATCAGCGCCAGTGCGAAGGGGTCGTCCGATTCGACCGCGGCCGCGTCGGTGTCCGGGGCAGGCCCGGCCGAGGACTCCACCTGGCCCTTCTCGGCGAGAAGGTCCCACCACCCGGCGAGCGTCGGACGTTCGGCCAGCTCGGCGAAGCGGATCTCGATGCCCCTGCGCCGGAGCCGGCCGGTGAGCTGCATGAGCCGGATCGAGTCCATGCCCAGCTCGATGAGGTTGTCGTCCGCCTCCGCGCGCTCGCCCAGCACCTCGGCCAGCGCGGCGTGGAGCTCATCCCAGGTCAGCACGGAACTCCTCTCAAATTAGGTAAGGCTAACCTAATTGCGACGTCCGGCTCCGTCAACGCCGACCGGAGGCGGACAGCAGCCACGCGAGGTAGACGCCGCCGAGGACGCCGGTGACGACGCCGACCGGCACCGCGACCGGCAGGTGCAGCGAGACGAGGTCCGCGCTCGCCAGCAGCGCCGCGCCGGTCAGCGCGGCGGGCAGCAGCTGCGCGCCGGGGCGGCGGGTCAGCCGCCGGGCGAGCTGCGGCGCGGCGAGCGCCACGAACGGGACGGGACCGGCCGCCGCGGTCGCCGCCGCGACGAGGCCCACCCCGGCGACCGTCAGCAGCGCCCGCGTCCGCTGGACGGGCACGCCGAGCGCCCGCGCGGCGTCGTCGCCGAGCTCCCCCATGCCGAGCGGCCGGGCCAGCAGCAGCGCCGCGGGCACGAGGACGGCCAGCGCGAGCGCGAGCGGGACGGCCTGGTCCCAGTCCCGCCCGTTGAGGCTGCCGGTCAGCCAGAACGCGGCCTCGTACGCCTCGCGCAGTTCGGCGCGGGTGATGAGATAGGAGTTGAGCGCCTCCAGCATCGCCGCCGCCGCGACGCCGATCAGCACCAGCCGGACGCCGTGCACGCCGCCGCCCCGGCGGTAGGCGACCAGGTACACCGCGAGCGCGGTCAGCACGGCGCCCGCGACCGAGCTGACGGTGATCGCGACGGCCCCGCCGCCGAACACCAGGATCTGCAGCAGCGCACCGGACGCCGAGCCGGTGGTGAAGCCGATGAGGTCGGGGCTGCCGAGCGGGTTGCGGGAGATGCTCTGGAAGACGGCCCCGGACAAGCCGAGCGCCAGTCCGGCGAGCAGGCCGGTGACGGCGCGCGGCAGGCGCAGGGTCGTGACGATGAACTCGGTGGCCTGGTCGCCCCTGCCGAGGAGGACGCGCACCACGTCCGGCGGCGCGATGGGGAACTCCCCCGAGCCGACGACGAGGACGGCCGCGCAGACCGCGACCGCGGCCAGCACGCCGCACACCGCCGCCGAGCGCGGCTCCCAACGCAGTGACACCCCGGCCGTACGGATGACTCTCATAGGTCGCGCGTCCTCCCCCTCCGGACCATCACCGCGAACAACGGCGCCCCGAGGAAGGCGGTGACGATGCCGGTCTCCAGTTCTCCGGGCGTGACGACGCGGCCGATGATGTCCGCGCCGAGCAGCAGGACGGGCGCGAGCAGCAGCGAGTAGGGCAGGACGAGCCGCTGGTCCGGGCCGACCGCCGTCCGGACGATGAAGGGGACGGTCAGCCCGAGGAACGTGATGGGCCCGGCCGCCGCCGTCGCGGACCCGCACAGCAGCACCACCGCGAGCGCCCCGAGCGCCCTCGTCCACCCGGGGCGGGAGCCGAGGGCGCGACTCGCGTCGTCGCCCAGGCCGAGGGCGTTCAGCGGGCGGGCGAGCGCCAGCGCGAGCAGCGTCCCGGCGAGGACGAACGGCAGGACGCGCAGGAAGACGGGCACGTCGCGGCCGCCGAGCGAGCCGACCTGCCAGAACCGGAAGCCGCCGAAGGTGCGCGGGGTGAACAGCATCACGCCGGCCGTCATCGCGCTGAAGACGGCGTTGACGGCGGCGCCGGCGAGCACCAGCCGCGCCGGCGACGCGCCGCCGCGCCCGCGGGCGCCGATCAGGTAGACCAGGGCCGCCGCGCCCGCCGCTCCGGCGAAGGCCGCCCACACGTAGACGAGCAGGTCGTCCACGCGGAACGCGCCGATGACGAGGACGACCGCGAGGGCCGCGCCGCCGTTCACGCCGAGCAGGCCCGGCTCGGCGAGCGGGTTGCGGGTGAGCGCCTGCATCACCGCGCCCGCCAGACCGAGCGCCACGCCGACGGTGACGCCGAGGAGGGTGCGGGGCAGCCGCAGCTCATGGACGATCAGCTGCGCCCGGGAGCCGTCGTCCGGGGAGAAAACGCCCGGCAGCACGTCCGCGAGAGGGACATCCCCGGCGCCGATCGCGAGGCTCGCCCCGACGGTGAGCAGCAGCACCGCCGTGAGCAGGACGAACCACCACGGATGCGCGCCGCGCGACGGCCCGTGCCGTTCCGGGGATTTCGGCGGGCGTTCTCGCGCAGGGGAAAACACGAGGTAAGGCTAGCCTAAGCTAACCCCCCTCTCAACGCCCCGCCGCCTCCGTTCGCGCTCGCGACCATACAGACGTATGGTATACATGCATATTGGAAGCTGAACGCTTGTATTGGAGGTGGGGAATGGCGAGGACCGGCCGGGCCGCGGGCCCGGCGCCCGAGGACCTGACGGCGCGGGCCAAGATCCGGGACGCGGCGCTGCAGCAGTTCGCGGAGCACGGCATGAAGGGCGCGACGTTCCGCGGGATCGCCAAGGCCGCCGGGGTCTCGGTGGGGCTCGTCCAGCACCACTTCGGCTCGAAGGAGGAACTGCGCGAGGCGTGCGACGCCTACGCGCTCGACACCGTCCGCGAGCTCAGCTCGACCTCCGCCGGCGAGGCGATGGGCGACCCGGGATTCCTGGCCGCGGCCGTCCAGGCGGACCTGCCCGTCCGGCGCTACCTGGCCCGCGCGCTCGTCGACGGCTCGGCGGCGGCGGGCCGCGTGTTCGACGACCTGGTCGACGTGACCGAGCGGTACCTGGCGGATCCGCCGGCCGGGACCGCCGCGCCCACCACCCGCGACGCACAGGCCTACGCCGCCGCGATCGTCGCGATGACGACCGGGATCGAGGTGCTGCACCAGCACCTCAGCCGGGTCCTCGGCGTCGACACCTTCACCCCCGAGGGGTCGCTGCGGCTGCGCCGCGCGGTCCTGGAGATCTTCGACGACCAACTGCTCGACCGGGAGACCGTCACGCGCGCCCACGCGGCGATGGACCGGTACGAGGCGAGCATCAAGGGAGACGACGATGAATGACGTGGTCCGGGCCGACGGCCTGGTCAAGACGTTCGGCCGGACGCGCGCGCTCGACGGCCTCGACCTGCGCGTCGCCCCCGGCGAGGTGCACGGGTTCCTCGGCCCCAACGGCGCCGGGAAGTCCACGACCATCCGCGTCCTGCTCGGGCTGATGCGCGCCGACTCCGGCGCCGCGAGCCTGCTCGGCGGCGACCCGTGGCGCGACGCCACCGCCCTGCACCGCCGCATCGCCTACGTCCCGGGCGACGTCACGCTGTGGCCGAACCTGTCCGGCGGCGAGGTCATCGACCTGCTCGGGCGGTTGCGCGGCGGCCTCGACGGGAACCGGCGGGACGAGCTGCTCGGCCGCTTCGAACTCGACCCGAAGAAGAAGGGCCGCGCCTACTCCAAGGGCAACCGGCAGAAGGTCGCCCTCGTCGCGGCGTTCGCGTCCGACGCGGAACTGCTCATCCTGGACGAGCCCACCTCAGGACTCGACCCGCTCATGGAGGAGGTCTTCCAGGAGTGCGTGCGGGAGGAGAGGCGCGCCGGGCGCACCGTCCTTCTGTCCAGCCACATCCTCAGCGAGGTCGAGGCGCTCTGCGACCGCGTCACCATCATCCGCAAGGGCCGGACGGTCGAGACCGGCACGCTCGACGAGCTGCGGCACCTGACCCGCACGTCCATCCACGCCGAGCTCGCCGCCGCGGCGGACGGCGTCCCGCTGCCGGGGGCTCACGACGTCCGCATCGACGGCACCACCATCAGGTTCGAGGTCGACACCCCCGAGCTGGACGCCGCGCTCAAGGAGCTCACCCGGATCGGCGTGCGGACGCTGACGAGCCGGCCGCCCACGCTCGAAGAGCTGTTCCTGCGCCACTACGAGGACGACCTCGCCAGGGAGACCGCGTCATGACCGCCACGACCCTGCACGCCCCCGCGCGCGACGTCGGCCGCGACGGCGGCCTCGCCGGCGCGGGCATGCTGCTGAAGATCTGGCTGCGCCGCGACCGCGTCATGATGCCGGCCTGGATCTACGGGCTGACCGCGCTCGTCTCCAGCACCGTCTACAGCCTCAAGCACGAGTACGACACGCCCTCGGCGCTCGCGAGCTTCGCGCGCGGCATCAACGACAACCCGTCCACGCGGGCGCTCTACGGGCCCGTCCTGAACGACGGCAGCGTCGCGGGGCTCAGCGCGTGGCGGGTCGGCGCGACCGGCGCCGCGTTCACCGCGGTGATGTGCGTCCTGCTGGTCGTCCGGCACACGCGCGCCGAGGAGGAGGCCGGCCGGCTGGAGCTGGTCGGCGCCGCCGCCGTCGGGCGCCGCGCGCCGCTCACCGCGGCGCTCCTGACCGCGGTGACCGCCGCCGGGACCCTGGGGGCGGTGGCCGCGCTCGTCATGATCCTCTTCGGGCTGCCGGCGGCCGGTTCGGTCGCGTTCGGGCTGTCCTGGTTCGGCGCCGGGCTGGTGTTCTCCGGCGTCGCGGCGCTCACCGCCCAGATCGCCGAGACCTCGCGCCTGGCCAACGGCCTGGCGTTCGCCGTCCTCGGCGTGTCCTACCTGCTGCGCGGCGTGGCCGACGCGAGCTCGGCGCACTGGGTCTCGTGGCTGTCGCCGATCGGCTGGGCACAGCGCGTCCGCCCGTGCGCGGACGAGCAGTGGGCCGTCCTGCTGCTTCCCCTCGCCGCGTTCGTGCTGCTGGTCGCCGCCGCCTACCTGCTGACCGAGCGCCGCGACCTCGGCGCCGGGATCCTGGCTCCGTCCCTCGGCCCCGCGCACGCCCCGCCGTCCCTGCGCGGCCCGTTCTCTCTGTGGTGGCGGCTGCAGCGCGGGACGCTGCTCGGCTGGGCCGGCGGCTTCCTGGTCTACGGGCTGGCGATCGGCGGGGTCGCGGACGGCGTCGACGACCTGGTCAACGGCAGCGACGCCGTCCTGGACGACATCCGCAAGATGGGCGGCCAGCAGGACATCGCGGACGCGTTCCTCGCCACGGCCATGGGCCTCATGGCGCTGTTCACCGCCGCCTACGCGGTGCAGAGCCTCCTGCGGCTGCGCGCCGAGGAGAGCGCCGGACGCCTGGAACCCGTCCTCGCGACCGCCGTCGGACGCACCCGCTGGGCCGTCGCCGCCCTGGCGAACACCGTCGCGGGGACGGTGGTCATGCTCACCGCCACCGGCCTGGCCGTGGGCCTGGTCCACGGCGCCCGCTCGGACGACCTCGCCGGCCAGCTTCCCCGCCAGCTCGGCGCGGCGCTGGCCCAGCTCCCGTCGGTCTGGGTCGTCGCCGCCGCCGCGATGCTGCTGTTCGGCGCCCTCCCCCGCGCGGCGTCCGCCGGATGGGGCGTCCTCGCCGTCTTCCTGCTCCTCGGCCAGGTGGGACCGCTGCTGGGCCTCCCGCAGGCGGTCATGGACCTGTCCCCCTTCACCCACACCCCGAAGCTGCCCGGCGGCGACGCCGACCCGCTCCCCCTTCTCGCGCTCACCGCGGTGGCGGCCGGACTGGCCGCGGTCGGACTCGCCGCCTTCCGCCGCCGCGACGTCACCTGATCGACGCTCCGCCGGACGGTTCCCGGGCGGGCGCCGGCAGGCCCGCCCGGGAACCCGCATGACCTCCCCTTTCACGGGTACTCCGCAATCTTGCGACTACGGGAGGTGATGGTCATGTCCATCGGAGCCGGCGAGACGCCGGAGGGAACCCCCATCGATCCATTGCGGGTCCGCAGCGACGCCCGCGGCCCCTGCCTGCTGGTAGAGGCGGAAGGGGAGCTCACGATCCTGACGGCCGACGCGCTGCGCGAGCACGTCCTGGCCGACATGCGGGCCATGAGCGGGCCGGCCCTGATCGTCCTGGACGTCGGCGAGGTGAGCTTCTGCGACTCCTCGGGACTGAACGCGATGATCACTCTGTGGAAGGCCGCCCACGCCTCCGGGGGCGAGCTCGTCCTGGCCCGCCCGGAGCGCCGGTTCCGCACGATCATCGAACGCAGCGGCCTGGACCGGCACCTCATCGCCCACCCGACCACCGAGCAGGCCCTCGACGCGCTCTCCGCCCGCTGAACCCGCCGTCCGCCGCGGCGTGTTCACCAGCAGGTCCACCCTGCTCCTCCTGGTCGCGCACCCCGTCGTGGGCGCGGGCGTCGCCGACCGGTACTTCGCGCGCGGTGTGCGGCTCGCCCACACCGCGACCCCGCCCCCGCTGCGCCACTCCCCCGTCGCCGCCCGCGCCCTCCGCTCCGCCGGGCGGGCGCGCGGCGGCTAGAGTCGGCCGCACGATGACGAGCGACGACGAACTCCTGCGGAGCCTGCTCACCGGCGCCCCGGAGAGCGAGCCGCAGACCGACCGCATCCTGGACGCCGCCCTGCGTTCCTTCGAGACCTTCGTCCTCGCCCCGGACGGCCCCATCCCCCTCGACGACGCGGGCGCCCGCGACTTCGCCCGCCGCTACCTCCTGCCGATCGTCCGCAACACCCCCTCCTGAACGCGCGACGCGGCCGGAGGACTCAGGCGCCGTCTCCGGACGGGAGGACGATGCGGACCATGGTGCCCTCCCCCGGCGGGCTCTGGACGGTGACCCGGCCGCGCAGGGCGCGGATGCGGTCGGTGAGGCCCGCCAGGCCGCCGCCCGGGTCCGGGGCGGCACCGCCGACGCCGTCGTCGCGGACCTCGGCGGCGATCTCGTCCGGCCCCGTGCGGACGGTCAGGTGGATCGCGTCGGCCCGGGCGTGCTTGACGGCGTTGGTGAGGGCCTCGCAGAGCGCGAAGTAGAGCGTCGACTCGATCTCGGGCGGGAACCGGTCCGCGGGCAGGTCGAGATGGACGGGCACGGCCGTGCGGCTGGCGACCAGCTCCATCGCCGGGGCCAGCCCGGCGTCGGCGAGGATCGCCGGGTGCATGCCGCGGGCCAGTGCCTCCAGTTCGGCGACCGCCTCGGTCAGTTCGCGGCGGCAGGTCCCGGCCTGCTCGCGGGCCCGCGGGTCGGCCGCCGCGACCTCCAGCCGGACGAGCATCTCCTCCAGGTCGTGGAGCCGCTGCCGGGCACTGTGCTTCAGGTCGGCGGCGAGCCGCTCGCGCTCGGCCGCCTGGACGCGCACCAGGCGCTCGCGCGCCTCGCGCGCCCGCTCCAGATTGGCCTGCGCGGCGGCCTGGAGCCGGACCGTCTCCAGCGCGCGGCCGCCCGCGACCAGCGCCGCCTCGACGAGCGGCTCGTGGTCGCGGAGCGCGGCGGCGAGGTCGACGGTGGCGAGGGGCTCGCCGCCGGACGTGCGGACCTCGTGCCGCCAGCGGCCCGCCGCGCCTCCGGGCGCGTCGCGCATGCGGCGGCCGTCCACGTCGACGTAGCCGCCGTCCGCCCACATCCACAGGTCCAGGTCGCCGTCGCCCAGGACGGTGCGGAGCGCGCCGCGGACGCGCGCCACCGAGACGGGGGCGACGAGCAGGCGCTGCATCCGCTCGGCGACGATCAGCTCGGCCAGCCGGGCGCGCAGCGCGGCGCCGAGGAACGCCAGCGGCAGCACCGTGGCGAAGACGCCCTGGAAGAGGTAGACGTCCAGCACGTCCGCCAGTTCCGCGTCGCTGCCGATGAGGGTGCTCTGGACCGCCAGGGCGCCGGTGACGCCGAACGTCACGGCCACCGCGACGGGAACGGTGAGCGCGCGGTCCAGCCGCCCCGTGCGCTGCAGGCGGGCCACCAGGATCACCACGAGGGCGCCGGCCAGCACCGTCATCGCGCCGGCCAGCCCCCGCTGGACGCCGTGGAACGCCTGGTGGTCGGGGCGCAGCACCGGCCAGGTCACCGACGCCGCGAAGCCGTTCCAGGCCGGACGGGAGACGGCGCACAGCAGCGCCTGCCCGCCGATCATGATCACAACGGCGGCGGCGGTCCACGGCTTCGCGGCGGCGCCCTCCAGCCGCCCCGCCGGGTACAGCAGCACGCCGATGCCGATGGCGAGGAAGAACACCGACTGGGCGAATACCGACACCAGCGGCGCCGCGCCGGTGTTCCAGGCCGCCGCCCAGGTGACGGCCCAGGCCGCGGCGGCCGCGACGAACGCCGCGCCGGTGCGCCGGCCGGTGCGCCCCGCCGCGAACAGCCCGCCCGCGACGGCGAACCCGCCGCAGCAGACCAGGGTGACGGCGGCGGCGAGGGGCTGGGCGCGCCAGTGCGGCCAGCCAAAGGCCAGCGCCGCGACCGCGACCGCCGCCCCCGCGGCCAGGGCGCGTCGGACCCGCGCGCCGAGCCACGGCGGCCACCGGGGGACGGGCCTCACCGCGATCCTTCCGTGTCGTCCCGGGAAACCACCGTCCGGGACGGGGGTTTTCCCGGATGTGCGCGCAGGGCGCCGCCGGGAGCATGGGATCGTGCCGGGAACGGCCGCGTCACGAGCCCGAGGACGGGCCCGTGGCGCATCGCGGTGGCGTGCGGGGGCCACCACCGAGGTCACCTGACGCGACCGGACCCGCACAGGCAGTTTTCCCCACCGCCGCACCGCCGCGCGAGGGTCTGTTACCCGATCGATGCGTGGGACGCGGGTGGGCGCCGGTGGACGCGATGACCGCGCTCCCGGGGTGTCCGGTTGCGGTCAGCGGGTCTCGGCGGCGCGCAGCCACGTCAGGACGGCGAGCACGCGCTTGTTGCTGTCCTGGGGACCGGGCGGCCCGCCGGGCGTGGTGATCTTGAGCTTGGCGAAGATGGCCCGCACGTGGTCCTCGACCGTCCGGGCGGACAGGTGCAGCCGCTTTCCGATGCCGGCGTTGGAGTGGCCTTCCGCCATCAGCCCGAGGACCTCCCTCTCGCGCCCCGACAGCCTGGACAGCTCCTGCTCGCGGTGCCGCGCCTCGACCAGCCTGGTCACCACGTCGGGGTCGATGACGACCTCGCCGCGCATGACCCGCTCCAGCGCCGAACGCAGGTTCTCCACGTCCGTCACGTGGTCTTTCAGCAGGTATCCGACGCCGCGCGGCCTGCCGCGGAACAGCTCCATCGCCTGCGGGGTCTCGTTGAAGGCCGACAGGACCAGGACGCCGAGGCCGGGGTGGCGCTCCAAGAGCCGGCGTGCCGCCACGACGCCCTCGTTGGTGAACGTGGGCGGCATGTGCAGGTCGAGGATGGCGACGTCCGGCGGATCGTCGGCGACGCGGGCCAGCAGTTCCTCGCCGGAGCCGGCGGAGGCCACCACGTCGATCCCGACCGTGGTGAGAAGGGTGACCAGAGCCTGCCGGAAGATCCCGCTGTCCTCCGCCACGGCTACTCGCATGGAAGGTCCATCCTTACCGTCATGCCCGCGCGGGGGCCGCCGCCGACTTCCACCTCACCGCGCAGCGCCCGGATCAGGCCGGACGGACCGGCCAGATCGGCGGCGGGGTCGGCGGGGTCTCCGGGGCGGGCACCGTCGAGCCCGATCTCGGCGAGCACCCGCCCGTCCTCCTCGCCGACCCACACGGAGATCCGGGTGGCACGCGCGCGCTCGACAGCGTACGACAGCGTCTCGCACAGCGCGGAGTAAAGCGTGGACTCGATCTCGCGGGAGAACCGGCGCGGCGTGACGTCGAGCGCGACCCGGGTGCCGAGCCGCTCGGCGACGACCTCCAGCGCCGGGCCGAGACCGTGCTGGACGAGCAGCGCCGGCTGCACCTCTCTGGCCAGCGCCCGCAACTGGGCGAGGGCTTCCCTCAGCTCGGCGCGGCAGGCGCGGGCGTGCTCCTTGACCGCCGGGTCGCCGGTGACGGCCTCCAGCGTGCCGAGCATCGCGCCGACCGCCAGCAGCCGCTGCTGCGCGCCGTCGTGCAGGTCGCGGCCGAGCCGCTCGCGCTCGGCGGTCTCGGCCCGCACGAGGCGCCGGTAGGCGGCCCGGACCTGTTCGAGGCCCGCCTGCACGCCGGCCTGCAGCCGCGCCGTCTCCAGCGCCCGGCCGCCCGCGACGAGCGCGGCCTCCACGAGGGAGCCGTGGTCGCGCAGCGCGCCGCCGAGCTCGACGACCGCGAGCGGCTCACCGGCGGCGCCGCGCACCCGGTGCCGCCAGCGCCCGCCGTCCTCCGCCGGGCCGTCCGCGCCACCGGTCTGCGGGCCCAGGTCGACCGAGTGCCCGGCGATGTCGACGTAGACGCCCTCCGTCGGCGCCCAGAACCAGAGCTCCAGGGTCGGGTCGTGCAGGACGTCGCGCAGCGCGTCGCGGACCCGTTCCACCGACACCGGGGCGGTCAGCCGGAGCATCCGCCCCGCGACGGTCAGCTCGGCGATGCGGACCCGCAGCCCGGACGCCAGCAGCGTCAGGGGGACGAGGACGACGACCGCGCCCTGGATCACGTAGACGCGCAGCAGGTCGTCCAGCGGGATCGACGCCTCCATGATCGGCTTCTGCGTGAACGCCGCCGAGATGCCGACGAACCCGATCGCGACCGTCACGGGCAGGGCGAGCAGGCGCCGCAACCGGCCCATCCGCGGCAGCCGCAAGAGGAGGACGACGGCGAACGAGAGGGCGAGGAGGAGGTACAGGGCGGCGGAGACCTGAAGGACGACCTTGAAGGTGTCCAGGTCGGGGTAGAGGGCGGGCCACCACACCGACTCGCCCCGGAACGCGGCCCATTCCGGCTCGGACGTGACCCACAGCGCCGTGGGGCAGCCCCACAGGATCAGGCACGCCATGACCGTCCAGATCCGGTCTCCCAGGTACTCCAGCCGCCCGCCCGGGTAGAGCAGGACGCCGACGGCGAGGGCGAGGTAGAAGTCGGCCTGGGCGTAGGGCGACATGATGGGCCCGATGGTCGCATCCCAGCTCGCGGCCCAGTTGACCGCCCAGAACACCGACGCGGCCGCGAACAGCAGCCCGGTGCGGCGGGTGCGCGGCCCGGTCGCGAGCAGCACCCCCACCACGGCGATGGCGGCGCAGCTGGCCAGCGTGGTCGCCGCGGCGGCCGGATGGTCCCGCCAGTACGGCCAGCCTGCGAGGAGCGCCAGCCCCGCGACCGCCGCCCCGGCGACGAGGGCGCGCCTCGCCTCCGTCCCGAACCACGGCGGCGACCTGCGCCTGCGTGGCGCGGAAATCACCACGACCATCCTTTCCATGCTGGGACCTCGGCCCCCGTCCCGCCACCGCGAACCCACGGGAGGCGGGTCCGTGCTTTCCCGGGGCCGCGCGCCCCTCGGCGGGCGCACCGGCATCCTCCCGACTCGGGGCGCACTCCCGAAGGGGCGTTATCCGATCGATGCGCGAGCGGTTCCGGCGATTCCGTCCCTGCCTCACGGGACTCCGCGCCCCGGCTATGGGACCATCCACGGCGGCTTTCCCCTGACGCGGAACACCGCCGTGCTGCCCTGCGGATCCGGGCATCCTTCCGCCGGATCGCAGGTCTACTTGTGCGGGACGGGATGCGCGCCGTGGAGGGCGTCGGCGGTGGCGTTCTTGTGGGCGCAGGCGATGCGCTCGATCTCGGCGGGGCCGGCGCCGCCGGTGACGAGGTCGAGGATGTGCCCGTGCTCGGCCACGGAGCGGCGGGCGCGGCCGGGGGCGTAGCCGAAGGTCGAGCGGCGCATGTGGTCCAGCCGCGTCCACTCGGCTTCGAGCAGAGAGCGCAGGTGCGCGTCCGGGCAGTGCTCGTAGATCGAGAAGTGGAACGCGCGGTCGAGCGCGGTGAACGCGGTCGGGTCGAACACCTCCAGCGCCTCCACCATGCGATCGTTGATCTTGCGGGAGGCGGCGATGTGCGCGGCCGTCATGAGCGGTGCTGAGATCGCGGTGGCGTAGCCCTCCAGCCGGGCGAGGACTTGCAGCGTGTGCTCGACCTGCTCGGCGTCGAAGACCGCGACGCGGGCGCCGACGTTGCGCACCACCTCCACGAGCCCGTCGGACTGCAGCCGGCGCAGCGCCTCGCGCAACGGGATCGTGCTGACCCCGGCCTCCTGGGCGAGCTGGTTGATGACCAGCCGGTATCCGGGCACGTAGGTGCCTTCGAGGATGCGCGACCGCAGCAGCTCGTAGCAGAACTCGGCCTTGCCCGCCCTGGTCTGGTCCTGCTTCTTCGCGGCACCCACCCGGTTCTCC
The DNA here is from genome assembly GCF_040639875.1 of Actinomadura sp. NPDC023710. Taxonomy (NCBI): domain Bacteria; kingdom Bacillati; phylum Actinomycetota; class Actinomycetes; order Streptosporangiales; family Thermomonosporaceae; genus Actinomadura; species Actinomadura sp. NPDC023710. The sequence goes on along the minus strand of NZ_JBFAGB010000051.1, from coordinate 38,686 downwards.
TCACCCTCGGCCCGCACCGCCCGGACGTGTTCGCCGGGCCGGTCACCGCGACAGCGCGTCATCATTCTCTCCGACGACGAAGACGAGAAGAACCTTCGCGTTCGACGGACCGCCCTCGAACGGCGTCGCGCGACGCCTGCCACTCCGGCGGGCCGCGCCGGTCAGTCGGGCAGCAGCGGCACCGAGTCGCCCTGGTCCCGGCCGAGAAGGACGGCTCGGGTGATGGCGGACGAGCCGAACCGGTCCCGGACGCCGTCCACCGCGCCGTCCACCGCCATCGCCTGGTCGAACGGCAGGGTGAGCTGGACGGCACGGTCGTCGTGCAGGTTGCCGAGCGAGAGGCCGATGAGCGTCAGGCCGCGCTCGTCGATCACGGGCACGGCGGCTGCGAGCAGGCCCCGCGCCGCCGCCAGGAGCACGGAGGTCTCGGCGGTGGCCTGGGCCAGCGTGTGCGAGCGCGTGGCCCGGGCGTAGTCGCCGAACCGCAGCCGGAGGGTGACCGTCCGGCAGACGCGGCGGGCCTTGCGCAGCCGTCCGCCGAGCCGGTCGGCCAGCCCGACGAGCATCACGTCCAGCTCCGCCGCCGAGCGTTCGCGGCGGCCGAGCGCCCGCTGCGCCCCCATCGACCGCCGCCGCACCCCCGTCCGCACGGGGCGCGGGTCGCGGTTGTGCGCCAGGGCGTACAGGTGGCGGCCCGCCCCCGGGCCGAGCATCGATACCAGGGTGGACTCCGGCATGCCGGCCACGTCCCCGACCGTCGCCACGCCGAACCCGGCGAGCTTGGCCGCGGTCGCGGGCCCCACGCCCCACAGCCGCCGCACCGGCAGCGGGCGCAGGAACTCCAGCTCGCCGTCCGGCGGCACCACCAGCAGCCCGTCGGGCTTGGCGACGCCGCTGGCGACCTTGGCGAGGAACTTGGTGCGGGCGACCCCGACCGTGATCGGCAGCCCGACCTCCTCGGCGATCTCGCGCCGCAGCCGGACGGCCACGTCCACCGGCGGGCGGCGCAGCCCGTCGGCGTCGAGGAACGCCTCGTCGATCGACAGGCCCTCCACCAGCGGCGTCGTGGCCCGGAACACCGCGAAGACCGCTTTGCTCGCCGCGCTGTAGGCGCTCATGCGCGGCGGGACGACGACCGCCCGCGGGCACAGCCGGCGGGCCTGCCCGCCGCTCATCGCCGTCCGCACGCCGCAGGCCTTGGCCTCGTAGCTCGCCGCCAGCACCACGCCCGTCCCGACGATCACCGGCCGCCCCCGCAGCGCGGGATCGTCCCGCTGCTCGACCGACGCGTAGAACGCGTCCAGGTCGGCATGCAGGATCGTCGCACCATCGGACACGAACATATGTTCGCATATTCGGCCGTCGCTCCTGGTGGCGGGCCCCTGGAACGAGCGGAGGGCCCGCCGCGACGAGCGTCGCGACGGGCCCTCGTGCGGGTGGTCACTCGTTGAAGAGGCGGCCGTAGTCGGCCATGGCCAGGGCTATGTCCGCCTGGGCCCAGAAGCGGTGGTAGGTGAAGGCCGGCGCCGTGGAGCTCTGGCCGCTGGCGTACGCCCACACGCGCGCGTAGTCGGGGTCGCTCTTGTAGAAGGAACGGATGGACATGAAGGTCGAGCTGGAGTTGATCGGGTCGCCGTTCGGCATCGTGCCGCTCCAGCCGGCGGGGACGTAGACCGGGTCGGTGAGGCGCTTGTAGTCGGACCTGGTCTCCTGGACGGAGACGCCCTTGGCGTCGGTGTGCTTCCAGATGGCGTCGAGCAGGTCCTTGGCGGCCTGCTTGGCGGCGGCGTCACCGGACTTGGCGGCGTAGTACGTCAGGGTCTTGGCGTACGCGGCGGCCACGCCGACGTCGTCGGTGTAGTCCTGTACCGAGACGTGCAGACCGGCGTTGGCGGGCGGCATCCCGGTGGAGCCCGACCAGTTCGCGTCCGGCTGCCCCGTCCACTTGAGAGTGGAGGGGATCTTGATTCCGCCCGTGGACGGGTCGACCGTCGTCTGCGACAGCGCCCAGGAGACCCACTTGTCGAGGATCGCCTTGGCGGACGCGTCGCCGGTGACCTGGTAGTACTCGGCCACGCGCTCCATCGACCACGCCTGGAAGCCGAACCACTGGTTGCTCGGCGGGTCGTGGTAGACGGGCTGCCAGTCGTAGGCCATGCCGAAGAACTCGGTCAGGCCGGCCGGGGGCGTGCTGTAGCTGCCCTCCCAGCTGTTGGTGACGCCTCCGGCGATCGCGCCCTCGGCGGACTGCAGCCACCTGTAGAGCTGGAGTTGCCGGGTGAGGCTCTTGCCCCAGTCGGCCTTGGCCGTCGCGCCCTTGGGCGCGAGCGCGGCGTCGTTCACCAGGGCGTAGGCGGCCAGGGGGTTCTGGTAGCCGAAGTGCGAGGCGCCGTCGCCGATGCGCCACGCCCAGCCGGCGCTCGTGTCCGTCGCGCCGCCCCACGCGTAGTACCAGGACAGCAGGTAGTGCTCGCTGTCCTTGCCCGACCCGGCCGGGCAGGACGAGGGCGAATGGCAGTCGCCGATCTTCTTGAAGTACTTGTCGAAGAATGAGTAGCGCAGGTAGTCGCCCATCTTGCCCGCCTTGGCCACGGTGGCCGAGACGTCACCGGACCTGCCCTGGTCCTTGGCCCAGGCGTTCGCCCAGTACGCGGCCTGGATGGCGCGCGCGTCGGCGTCCGGCGCGTCGGTGAACTTCCACTGCTTGGCGTAGGCGGAGTCCTTGATGAACAGGTCGAGATAGCCGTTGGTGCCGCCGAAGGCGAACTTGTCGCACGTCGGCTGCGGGACGGTCTCGAACACCGACTCCTGCGCCCCGCGCTGGTAGGTGTTGATGTAGGAGGGGCCGTCAGCGCTCGGGCCCTGCTCGCAGCCGCCGCCGGGCGTGTTGCCGTACCCGTAGACGTTGTCCACGTCCTGCAGCCAGTGCATGCCGTAGATGTCGTCGGTGCCGTAGGCGGACTTCAGCTCGCCCGCGATCGGGTCCTGGCCGACCGGGACGCTGCCGTCGATCAGTGACGGGTAGTCGCTCACGGCGGCGTGCTCGGCGGCGTAGGTGGCGGGCTTGGAGGCGTTGTAGAAGGAGTTCGTCGGCTGGTCCGCGTGCGTCGGGATCATGTACTTCTCCATCAGCGCCCAGGAGGCGTTGAAGGGGGCCCAGTTCTGCGTGACCTTGCCGTACATGGCCTCCAGCCAGATGAGGTAGCTGTAGGCCTCCGACGTCGTCTCGTGCCCGTGGTCGGGGGCCTCGACCATGAACGTCTCCACCGAGTGGTACGGGATGCCCTCGGGGCTGAAGTAGCCGTTCGCCGGATCCTTGATCTTGTTGTACTGGTCGAGGAAGCGCTGGGTGTAGGTGTCGCCGGAGGTCGCCACCTCGGTCGCGTTGACCTTGGCCGCCGCATGGCCGGGCGCGGCGGAGGTGAACGTCGCCTGGCCCGTCCCGGAGGCGTCCGCGGTGATCGTCACGTTCTGGGCGGTGGACCAGTTCTGCGGCGTGAAGGTCAGCGTCCCGCCGCCCGTCACCGACAGGCCGGAGTTCCCCGCGGTCCGGGTCGTCGTCACGGTCACCGTCGCGGACGGGGCCTGCGACAGCTTGACCGCGTACGTGGCCTTGGCGCCCTGCGCGACGGTCAGCGCAGCGGGGCTCGCCACGACGCTCGCCGCCGCCGTCACCGTGACGCCCACCGGCGCGGACTCGGCCGTCGCGCCGGTGCTGTCGGTCACCTTCGCGTAGATCGAGTACGAGCCGCCCGCGGTGGGCGTCCAGCTCAGCCCGTACGGGGCGGTGGTGTCGGCGGCGCCGAGCGCCCCGTCCTGGTCGAAGAACTCCACCTTGGAGACGGTCGCGCCGGAGCCGGCCGCCGCGGTGGCGGCGATCGGCACCGCGGAGCCCACCGAGTACGTCGCGCCGGCGGACGGGCTCGTCAGCGCCACCGTCGGGGCGGACGAGCTCTGGTTGCACGGCGTGCCGTTGAGGCTGAACGCGGTGGGGTCGGTGTTCGTCCCGCTGTAGGTGAACTGCGCGCCGACGTTCACCGAGGCGCCCGAGACGAGCGTCCTGTTCCAGTTCTCGTTCTCGACGGTGACCTGCTGGCCCGACTGCGACCACTTCGCCGACCAGCCGCTCGCCAGCTTCTGGTTCCCCGAGTAGGAGTAGGTCAGCTTCCAGCCGTCCAGCGCGTCGCCCTGGTTGGTGATGTCGATGCTCGCGGTGAAACCGCTGCCCCAGTCGTTCTTCTTGTAGACGACCTTGCACGCCGCTGCGGCGGCGTGCGCCGGGGCCATGACGCCCAGGCCGCCGCAGAGCAGGGCCAGCGTCGCGCCCACGGCCGTGAACGCGCGCCATCGTTGATGTCTTCTCACCTGTGTTCCTTCCAGTCGCGCCCGGCGTCCGGGCGTGGCGGTCTCCACCACCGGCGGAGCACGGCGGTGGTGGTGATGGGGTGGGCGGGGGCCACGCCGGCCCCGGTCCGTCAGCCGGACTCCCGGATGATCAACTTGGTGCGCAGCACGACGCCGCGCTCGGTGTTCGGCCTGCCGCCGGTGCAGGCGCGCAGCTCGCGCGCCAGGCGGGCGCCGAGGTCCTCGGCCGGCTGCCGGACGGTCGTCAGCCGGGGGCGTACCTGCTGGGCCACCGGGGCGTCGTCGAACCCGACGACCGCGACGTCGTCGGGGACGCGGCGGCCCGCGCGGCGCAGCGCGCTCAGCGCGCCGACCGCCATCTGGTCGGACGCGGCGAGCACGGCGTCGACGTCCGGCCGGCGCTCCAGCAGGCGGCGCATCGCCCGCTCACCGGACAGCCGGCCGAAGTCGCCCTGGCAGACCAGCCCGTTGACGCCCATCCCGGCCTCGCGCGCCGCGAGCCGGTAGCCGGCGAGCCGGTCGACGGCGGCGCCCATGTCGGCGGGCCCGGCGATGGTGCCGATCCGGCGGCGGCCCGAGGCCAGCAGGTGCCGGACGGCGGCATGCGCGCCGCCCCGGTTGTCGACGTCGACGTAGGGCAGCGCCACCTCGTCGAGGGGGCGCCCGGCGAGCACCACGGGAGCGCCGGCGGCGGCCTGCACGAGCGGGGCGACCTGGTCGCGGCGGGCGCTGACGAGCAGCACGCCTTCGGCCCGCCCGCCGCGCAGGTAGCCGGTGGTCGCCCGCCACTCGTCCGCCCGGCCGGCCATGAGGACGACGAGCGGCGCCCGGCCGCCGAGCTCGCGGCGCAGGCCCCACAGCAGGCGTGCGAAGAAGGGGTCGCCGAGGACGCGGCAGCCGTCCTCGCAGACGACGGCGGCGATGGTGCCGGACGACTCCCGGTCGGGAGGGCCGCTGCGGCGCCGGACGTAGCCGAGCCGCTCGACCGCCGCCTCGACCTGGAGGCGGGCCGCCTTGCTGACGCGCGCGGACCCGTTCAGCACGCGGGACGCCGTGGCCGGCGACACGCCGGCCAGCTGCGCGACGTGGGCGAGGGTGGGCGGTCGGTCGGGGAGGGCGGGGTCGTGCGGGGGGTGGGTGACGGTCACGCTTGCGGCACTCCCTTCGGGGGTTCCCGGCCTTTCGAGGGGGTGGACCGGGTCGGGAGTAGTGGGAGCGCTCCCAAGAATCTGATCGGACGCGCATCGTGTCAAGGGTCGCGACGAAACCGAATTCCGGGTCGCCCGCACCCGCCGCTCACCGCGCGCGCAAGGCGCCGTGAAAGTTCGTGAAAGGAATGGAACAAGGCTTCCCTCCCGCGTCCAAGGCGTTCTACGTTCACCGCAGTCCAGGAGTGGGAGCGCTCCCAAGCCCAATCATCCGACGTGAAGGCGGAGATCCATGAGATCGCTTTCCCCGCGCACCGCCGCGGTGGCGGCGCTGACCGGCGCGATCTGCGCGGCGGGCTCGCTCGTCGCGGGCACCGGGACCGTGCTCGGCGCGCCGCCCGCCCGCGCCGCCGTCGCCTGCGAGGTCGGCTACACCACCAACGACTGGGGCACCGGCTTCACCGCCGCCGTCACGATCACCAACCGGGGACCGGCCGTGAACGGCTGGACGCTGACGTACTCCTACACCGGGAACCAGCGCCTCACGGGCGGGTGGAACGGCCGGTGGACGCAGTCGGGCACGACCGTCACGGTCGCCAACGAGAGCTGGAACGCGGCCCTCTCGACGGGCGCGTCCGCGCAGGCCGGAGCGCAGTTCGCCTACAGCGGCACGAACGCGGCGCCGACCGCTTTCGCGCTCAACGGGACGGCCTGCAACGGCGGCGGCGAGCCCACCACCGATCCCCCGACCACTCCCCCGCCCGGCGGACCCGCCCCCAGGCTGAAGGTCTCCGGCAACACGTTCGTGAACGCCGCCGGCGCCGCGGTGCGCCTTCGCGGGGTGAACCGCTCGGGCGGCGAGTTCGCCTGCGTCCAGGGCAACGGGATATGGGACGGCCCCATGGACGCCGCCTCCGTCGCCGCGATCAAGAACTGGAATGTCAACGCCGTCCGGGTGCCGCTCAACTCCGACTGCTGGCTGGGCTTGGACAACGTCGATCCCGCCTACCGCGGAACCGCCTACCAGAACGCCGTCAAGAATTACGTGGGGCTGCTCGAAGAGAACGGCATCACCCCCATCCTGGAACTGCACTGGAGCCGCGGATTGTGGACCGGCTACGACAGCCATTGCCAGACCGCGGCGGCGGAATGCCAGAAACCGATGCCGGACGCCCAGTACGCACCGGAATTCTGGAAGCAGCTCGCCGCCGCCTACAAGGGCGACACGGCGGTCGTTTTCGATCTGTTCAACGAGCCTTACCCGAACAACCTCCAGGTCATGGACTACGCCCAGTCGTGGAAGTGCTGGCGTGACGGCGGCTCGGCCTGCACGGGCCTGACCTACGAGGCGGCCGGGATGCAGGACCTCCTCGACGCCGTCCGCTCGACCGGCGCGCAGAACGTCGTCATGGTCGCGGGCAGCAGCTACTCCAACGACCTCGGCCAGTGGCTCGCCCAGAAGCCGTCCGACCCCACCGGGAACCTGGCGGCCGCGTGGCACTCCTACAACTTCAACTACTGCAAGGACGCGTCCTGCTGGGACCAGCAGATCGCGCCCGTCGCCGCGCAGGTCCCGCTCGTCGCCGGCGAGATCGGCGAGAACACCTGCGGCCACTCCTACGTCGACTCGCTCATGACCTGGCTGGACGCGCGCGGAGCGTCCTACCTCGGCTGGACGTGGAACACCTGGGACTGCTCCAGCGGCCCGTCGCTGATCAGCTCCTACGACGGCACCCCGACCGCCTACGGCGCCGGGCTGCGCGACCACCTGCGCTCCGCTCCCTGACCCCCGATGGAAGCCCACCCCAACCAGATGGAGGAATCCGGATGAAACATCCCTCCGCGCGCAGCGGCCGCGGCGCCCGGCGCCGCGGCGCGGCGGCCGCCTCGGCGGCCGTGCTGCTCGCCTCAGGCATGGTCGCGCTGGCCCAGGCCCAGGCCAGCGCGGCCGCCGGCTGCAAGGTCGACTACACAACCAACGACTGGGGCACGGGCTTCACCGCCTCCGTGACGGTCACCAACCTCGGCGACCCGATCAGCGGCGGCTGGACGCTGGAGTGGGACTTCGCCGGCGACCAGCAGGTGACCTCCGGCTGGAACGGGACGTTCACGCAGTCCGGCAAGCACGTCACCGTGAAGAACCCGAGCTGGGCCCAGACGCTGGCGACCAACGCGACGGCCAACCCCGGCTTCCAGGGCACCTACTCCGGCGCCAACCAGGCGCCGGCGCAGTTCAAGCTGAACGGGACCCTCTGCACCGGGTCGGCGGGACCGACCGACCCGCCCACCGACCCGCCGACCGATCCGCCCCCGGGCAACCGCGTCGACAACCCCTACGCCGGGGTCAAGGCGTACGTGAACCCCGAGTGGTCGGCCAAGGCGGCGGCCGAGCCCGGCGGCAGCGCGGTGTCCAACCAGTCGACCGGCGTGTGGCTGGACAGGATCGCCGCGATCCAGGGGACGAGCGGCTCCATGGGCCTGCGCGCCCATCTCGACGAGGCCCTCGAACAGGGCGCCGGTGTGATCCAGCTCGTCGTCTACGACCTGCCCGGGCGTGACTGCTCCGCGCTGGCGTCCAACGGCGAACTCGGGCCGGACGACCTCGACAAGTACAAGACGCAGTTCATCGATCCGATCGCCCAGATCCTCGGCGACGCCAAGTACGCCGACCTGCGCGTCGTCACGGTCGTGGAGATCGACTCGCTGCCGAACCTCATCACCAACGCCGGGGGCCGGCCGACCGCCACTCCGGACTGCGACACCATGAAGGCCAACGGCAACTACGAGAAGGGCGTCGCCTACGCGCTGCAGAAGCTAGGCGCCATCTCCAACGTCTACAACTACCTCGACGTCGGCCACCACGGCTGGATCGGCTGGGACGACAACTTCGCCCCGACCGCGCAGCTGCTCGCCACCGTCGCGCAGGCGTCCGGCTCGAAGGGCAACATCGCCGGGTTCATCACCAACACCGCCAACTACGGAGCCTTGCAGGAGCCGTACTTCACCATCAACGACGCCGTGAACGGCACGTCCGTCCGGCAGTCCAAGTGGGTCGACTGGAACCGGTACGTCGACGAGCTGTCCTACGCGCAGGCGTTCCGGCAGGAACTCGTCAAGGACGGGTTCGACTCGGGCATCGGCATGCTGGTCGACACGAGCCGCAACGGCTGGGGCGGCGCGAACCGGCCGACCGGCCCCGGCCCGAAGACCAGCGTGGACGCCTATGTGGACGGCAGCCGGACCGACCGGCGCATCCACCTCGGCAACTGGTGCAACCAGGCGGGAGCCGGTCTCGGCGAGCGGCCCAAGGCGTCCCCCGCCGCCGGCATCGACGCCTACGTGTGGATGAAGCCCCCGGGAGAGTCGGACGGCGCCAGCAAGGAGATCCCGAACGACGAGGGCAAGGGCTTCGACCGGATGTGCGACCCCACCTACACCGGCAACCCGCGTAACAACAACAACATGAGCGGCGCGCTGGCGGACGCCCCGCTGTCCGGGCACTGGTTCTCCGCCCAGTTCCAGGAGCTGCTCAAGAACGCCAACCCGCCCGTCCGGTAACCGGCCACCACGGAAACGGCCCCGTGACCCGCTCCGGTCACGGGGCCTCCCCATCCTGGAGGCGGTGCCCCGGAAAGGAAGCGGCCCGCGGCGTCCCCTGTCGGACGCCGCGGGCCACGTTCTGCTCGGGACTCAGGAGGTCATGCAGTGGGGTTCGAGTGCGGTCGGCGAGCCCGGCGCCTTCACCGTGAACCCGAACGTGGTCGACGCGCCGACGGCGAGGGCGCCGTTGTAGTTCGCGTTCTTGACCGAGACGTCCGGGCCGGACTGCGTATGGCTGCCGTTCCACAGACTGTCGACCGTCTCGCCGTTGGCGAAGGTGAAGTGGGCCATCCACCCGCCGAGCGGGAGCGTGCCGGTGTTGGTGACGGTGATCTCGCCCTGGTAACCGCCGTTCCAGCTGCCGACGGAGCGGTACCCGGCCTTGCAGACCTTGCCGGGGTCGCCGGGCGGGTCGGTGGGCGGGTCGGTCGGGCCGCCGCCGTCCTCGCCGACGCCGGTCACCTCCCCGTTACCGCCGTCGAAGACCACGTCGGAGCAGCCGTAGAACGTCTCGTTGCTGTCCGAGCGCTGCCACACGGTGTAGAGGAGGTGGCGGCCGCTCTTGCCGGAGGGCAGCCTGGCGTTCCAGTGGTAGTAGGCGTCCTCGTTGCCGGGCGAGCCGACGCTCGGCGGGTCGGTGACGCTGTAGAACGGCTGGTCCTCCAGGTCGTCCCAGCTGAGGGGCCTGGTCGGGCTCCAGCTGTCCTTCGTGATGTAGGTGCGGAACGTTCCGGGATGGGCCGCCCACTTGTTGTACCGGAACTCGATGTCGGCGCCGGAGGTCAGGTGCGTGACCGGCCAGTCGTCGCGGGCGAGGTCGTAGCCGCTGAAGTCGTAGACGACCGCGCCGCCGCTGCACGGCTTCCCGTCGGGGATGAAGCCGCGGGTGCGGCCGGCCCCGTCCGAGCGCAGGACGGCGAACCAGTTGTAGAGCGAGTTGGGGCCGCTCTGCGCGACCGCCGCCGCGCAGGCCGGGTTGTGCGGGACGATCTGCCCGGTCGGGCTCAAGCCGTCCTTCCAGCACAGGTAGGTGCGGCTGCCGGGCACCATCATCGCGCCGTGCGCCGACGCCGGCGCGGCCGTCAGCAGCGCTCCGGCGATCATCGCGGGTCCGAGCACCGCGCCCGCGGCCAGTGCCCTTCGTCTTCGCCTGCCCATGGTCCTCCTGTCACCGGGCCGAGGAGAGTGCCGTCCAGCGGACGCTAACTCGGCCCCGGGCGGCCCGTGAACGGGCCTTTCAGGCTTTCATCGGCCGCCGGGGACACGGGCACGGCCGCGGGCTCAGCCCTTCGTCGCGCCCGCGGTGAGACCTCCGATCAGCTGCCGCTCGGCCACCGCGTAGAAGGCGATGGCGGGCACCATCGCCAGCACGATGTAGGCGATGACGAGCGCGTAGTTCGTCGAGTACTGCCCCTGGAACTGCTGGATGCCGACGGGGATCGTCTGCCATTTCGGGTCGGCCAGCACCAGCAGCGGAAGGAAGAAGTTGTTCCAGCTCGTCACGATGGCCAGGACCGACACGGTGCCGAGGGCGGGCCTCGCCATCGGCAGCAGGATGCGCCAGAAGAACCCGAACCGGCTGCAGCCGTCCATGATGGCGGCCTCCTCCAGCTCCGCCGGGATCGTCCGGAAGAACGACCGCAGGATGATGATCGTGATGGGCAGCGCGAACGCGGCCTGCGGCAGGATGATGCCGAGCGGGTTGTCCAGCAGCCCGAACGAGCGCAGCAGGACGAACAGCGGCAGCACCGCCACGGCGGGCGGGAACATCAGGCCGGCCGCGAACAGCGTGAAGAAGAACTCCCGGCCCCGGAAGGCGTAGCGGGCGAACGCGAACGCCGCCAGCGCCGCCGCCGCGACGGCGAGCAGCGTGGTGGCGACCGCGATCATCACGCTGTTGCCGATCTGCCGCCAGAAGTCGCCGGACGACAGGATGCCGGTGTAGTTCGACACCTTCCACGGCCCAGGCAGCCCGGCCGGGTCCGTGGTGAGGTCGCCCGTCGTCTTGAACCCGGAGAGGACCGCGTACAGCAGCGGGACGACGATGAAGGAGCCGAGCACCCACACCAGGGTGTGCCGGGACGCGCTGCGCGCGAGGCCCGCCCTCATCGGCGGCCTCCCGCGGAGGTGACGGCGCCCTGCAGGTCGCGGCGCAGCGCGTAACGCTGGTAGAGCAGGGAGAAGACCATGCTGATGAGGAACATGGCCACGCTGATCGCGCTTGCGTAGCCCATCTGGTACCGCTTGAACCCGAACTGGAACATGGTGACGGCCATCGTCTCCGTGGAATTCGTCGGCCCGCCGGTCGTCGTGACCCACACGAGGTCGAACAGCTGGATCGAGCCGATGACGGACAGGAACATGCTGATCCGCAGCGTCGGCCCGAGCAGCGGCAGCGTGACGGCGCGGAACCGCCGCCACGGCCCGGCCCCGTCGATCGAGGCCGCCTCCAGCACCTCGGCGGGGATGCCCTGCAGCCCGGCGAGGTAGATCATCATGTGGAAGCCGAAGTACTTCCAGGTCATGACGGCGAACAGGGTGGGCAGCGCGGTGCCCGGGTCGGAGAACCAGGTGCCGGCGAGGCCGCCGACGAGCGGCAGGCCGCCGACGAGCGTGTCGGCGAGCCCGGTGCCCGGCAGGAAGATGATGCCGAAGAGCACACCGGCGATCACCTCGGACAGGATGTAGGGCGCGAAGAAGACCGCCCGGTAGACCGCGCGGCCGCGCATCCGCTGGTTCAGCAGGACGGCCGTGCCGAGCGCGATCGGCAACTGGACGGCGATCGACAGGACGACCAGGACCAGGCCGCGCCACAGGTCGCCGCGGAAGACGGGGTCGGCGGACAGCTTCCGGTAGTTGTCCAGGCCGGCGAAGTCCTCGGGCCGGCCGAAGCCGCCCCAGGTGAAGAAGCTCGTGTAGAACGCGACGAAGATCGGGATCAGCACGAAGAAGAGGAACAGCAGCAGCGCCGGGAGGAGGAACCAGGTGGCCGACATCCAGTCGCGCAGCCGCCGCCCCGCCGGCGCGCCGCGGGCCCGCCCGCGCGGGGCCCGCACGGCGGGCCGCGGCCGGTCGTCGGTCGTGGCGGACAGCGTCATTGGCTCTTGGCCGCCTTGGTCACCTGCCGCACGACCTCGTCCGGGGTCCCCTTGCCGCCGACGAGGGCCGCGACGCTGTCGTTGACCTGCTGCCCGACGGCGGGCGGGAAGGCCTGGTCCAGGTAGAGCTGGAACCCGCTGGAGCCGTCCAGCGCCTGCGCGACCTGCTTGCGGTTCGGGTCGCCGAGCGCGCTCTCGGCGCCCTTGACGACCGGCATGAAGGCGCCCGAGGAGACGAGCTTGCGCTCGTTCTCGGCGTTCATCAGGAACGCCAGGAAGTCCAGTGCCTCCTTGGGCGCGTCCTTGCTGAGCGAGTGGCCGTTGCCGCCGCCGAACACGTCGGTGACGGTGCCCAGGCCTCCGTCGACGGTCGGGAAGGGGAACCAGCCGAGGTCGTCGCCGATGCCCTTGCCTGAGGCGTCCTTCTCCACCGACGGCGCCCACTGCCCCATCAGCTCCATGCCCGCCTTCCCGGCGCCCATGGTGGCGGCCTGGCCTCCCGGCGCGTCGTAGCCGGCGTTCTGGAAGCCGCCCTGGAAGGGCTGGAGGTCGACCAGTTCCTTGAGGTGCTGCCCGGCCTGGACGAACGCCGGGGCGGTGAAGTCGGCGGACCTGGCGGCCTGCTCCATCGCGGCCATGCCGCCGACGCGCATCGCCAGGTAGGCCCAGTAGTAGTGGCCGGGCCACTTGTCCTTGCCGCCCAGCGCGATGGGGGTGACCCCGGCGCCCTTGAGTTTGCGGACGGCGTCCAGGAACTCCGCCCAGGTCTTCGGGGTGTCCTTGATCCCGGCCTTGGCGAAGTGCCGCTTGTTGTACCAGAAGCCCACCATGCCCATGTCGTAGGGGATGGCGTAGGTCTTGCCGTCGAACTGGTACGCCTTCTGCGATACCGGCGTGATGGTGCCGAGCAGGCTCGCACCGTCGGAGGTGAGGTCCTTCACCAGCCCCGCGTCGATCTGCTGCTTGAGCACCCCGCCGCCCCAGGTCACGAAGACGTCCGGGAGCTTCCCGGAGGCGACGAGCGCCGTCATCTTCGACTTGTAGGCCTCGTTCTCCAGGTTGGTGAGCTTGATTCTGACGTTCGGGTGCGCGGCCTCGTAGGCCTTGGCGATCTGCGGGTAGAGCGACTTGGACGGCTCGGTGGTCGCGATGTCCATCCACTCGACGGTCACCTTGCCTCCTCCCGATCCGGAGTCGCCGTCGCCGCAGGCGGCGAGCAGGGGCGCGGCGGCGGCCAGCACGGCGCCCGCGGAGACTGCGGTGAGGAGGGAACGGCGCGACAGCGGTGGGATGCCCATGATGGCCTCCTGGATCGGGGGGTGGGCTCGGCCGGGAGCGGCGGCACGGGACCGCTCGATCGAAACTTTTCGAAATTCTTCGGGCTTGCCGTTGCCGTTGGACTCTAAGAAAGGGCCCCCTCACGGTCAAGGCTTCGGCCGTGAGTGACCTAAATGGAACGCTTGAGAAGTCCAGGACCGGGACTAGGAGAGCGCGAAACATTGCGATACTGTTCGCAATCGTTTCCTCGGGGAGGAGAGAAGCGTGCCCGTGCGCACCACCGACGAGATGCCGGACCCGCCGTCCCGGCCGACCCTGGCACTGATCGCGTCCGAGGCGGGGGTGTCCCCCGCCACGGTCTCCAAGGTCCTCAACGGCCGCACCGACGTGGCCGCCGCGACCCGCGAGCGCGTGGAGGCGCTGCTGCGCACCCACAACTACCCCGGCCCCGGCGGGTCCCGGCGCGCCCGCAGATCCGGTCTGATCGACCTGGTCCTGGCCGGGCTGGACAGCCCGTGGGCGGTGGAGATCCTGCGCGGGGTGGAGGCCGAGTGCGCCGAGCACGGCACCGGCGTGGTCGTCTCGCTGGTGCGCGAGGACGACGCCCGCCCGCCGAGCTGGCAGAACCTGCCCGCGCTGCACCACAGCGACGGGGTCATCCTGGTGACCTCCCGGATGACGCGGCGCCAGCGCGAGCAGCTGGAGCGGGCCGGCGTCGGGCTCGTCCTGGTCGATCCGGTGAACCTGCCGGACGCCGAGATCGCCAGCGTCGGCGCCACCAACTGGGCGGGCGGGCTGGCCGCGACCGAGCACCTGATCGGGCTCGGCCACCGCCGCATCGCGATGATCGGCGGCCCCGCCGACATGCTCTGCACGCAGGCCCGCGTGGACGGCTACCGGACCGCCCTGGAGCGCGCCGGGATCGAGGTCGACCGGGACCTCGTCCGGTACGGCGACTTCCACCACCGGGGCGGGTACGCCCGGACCCGCGAGCTGCTGGCGCTGCCCGAGCCGCCCACCGCGGTCTTCGCGGGCAGCGACGAGCAGGCCATGGGCGCCTACCAGGCGGCCCGGCTGGCCGGGCTGCGCATCCCCGAGGACCTGAGCGTCGTCGGCTTCGACGACCTGCCGACCTGCGAGTGGCTGTCGCCGCCGCTGACGACCGTCCGGCAGCCGCTGGAGGAGATGGGCCGCGTCGCGGCCCGCACCCTGCTCCAGCTGCTGGACGGCCGGCCGCCGCTGACCCCCCGCGTGGAGCTGGCCACCGACCTTCGGGTGCGCGCCTCCACCGCACCGCCGCCCCCGACCTCGCCGTCCCGCACCTCGCCGTCCCCCACGGAGGAGCGATGACCGAAGCCGTCCCGGCCCCGAGCACGATCCGCGGGCCCTGGCAGGACCGCGGGCTTCCGGTCGCCGAGCGGGTCGCCGCCCTGCTGGCCCGGATGACGCCCGAGGAGAAGGCGGGGCAGCTCGCCGGCTTCTGGGCGATGCCGGCCGGGCCGGGCGAGCCCGTCGCGCCGATGGAGGACGACTCCCACGAGACCGCCCCGCGCCTGGAGGAGATCCTGGACCGCGGCCTCGGACAGCTCACCCGCGTGTTCGGCACCGTGCCGGTCGGGGCGGCCGAGGGCGCCGCCCGGCTCCGCGAGCTGCAGGGCCGCGTCGCCGCGGGCAACCGGTTCGGCGTCCCGGCGATCGCGCACGAGGAGTGCCTCAACGGCTTCATGACGTGGGGCGCCACCGTGTTCCCCAGCCCGCCCGCCTGGGGCGCGACCTTCGACCCCGAGCTGGTCGGCGAGATGGCCGCCGCGATCGGGGAGAGCATGCGGGCGGCGGGCGTCCACCAGGGCCTCGCGCCCGTGCTGGACGTCGTCCGCGACGCCCGCTGGGGCCGTACGGAGGAGTGCATCGGCGAGGACCCGTATCTCGTCGGGGTCCTCGGCACGGCCTACGTGAGGGCCTTGGAGCGGTCCGGCGTCGTCACCACGCTCAAGCACTTCGCCGGCTACTCCGCCTCCCGCGCCGGACGCAACATGGCGCCGACGCCGATCGGTCCGCGCGAGTTCGCCGACGTCGTCCTGGAGCCGTTCATGATGGCGCTGCGCGACGGCGGCGCCCGCTCGGTCATGCACTCCTACACCGACGTGGACGGGATGCCCGCCGCGGCCGACGAGCGCCTGCTGACCGGCCTGCTGCGCGAGGACCTCGGCTTCGCGGGCGTCGTCGTCGCCGACTACTTCGGCATCTCGTTCCTGGAGAGCCGGCACCGGGTGGCCGGGTCGCGCGGCGAGGCCGCCGCGCTGGCGCTGCGCGCGGGGATCGACATGGAGCTGCCGACCGTCCGCTGCTACGGCACGCCGCTGATCGAGCTGATCCGGCGGGGGGACGTGCCCGAGGAACTGCTCGACCGCGCCGCCGGCCGCGTCCTGGCGCTGAAGGCCGAACTGGGTCTGCTGGACGGTGCGCCCGCCGGGGCAGGCGGGGCGGACCTGGACTTCGACCCTCCGGAGCACAGGGCGCTGGCGCGGCGGCTGGCCGAGGAGTCGGTCGTCCTGCTGGCGAACGACGGCGTGCTGCCGCTGCGCTCCGGTGAGGGGGTGGTGCTGGCGGGGCCGCTGGCGGACGACCCGTTCGCGATGCTGGGCTGCTACACGTTCCCGAGCCACGTGGGCCGCCAGCACCCGGAAATGCCGCTCGGCGTGAACATCCCGACGCTGGCGGAAGCGCTGCGCGCCGAGCTGCCCGGCGTGCGGGTCGCGGCCTCGGCCGACGTGTTCGTCGCCGCGGACGACGACATCGAGGCCGCCGTCGCGGCGGCGCGCGAGGCCGAGGTGTGCGTGCTCGCCCTCGGCGACCGGGCGGGGCTCTTCGGCCGCGGCACGTCCGGCGAGGGCTGCGACGCCGAGACGCTCGCGCTGCCGGGGCGGCAGGCCGAGCTGGCCGCGGCCGTCCTGGACACCGGCACGCCCACGGTCATCGTCATGCTGACCGGGCGCCCGTACGCGATCGAGTCCCTCGCCGACCGGGCCGCCGCCGTCGTGCAGGCGTTCTTTCCCGGCGAGGAGGGCGGCGGGGCCGTCGCGGGGGTCCTGTCGGGCCGGGTCGAGCCGTCGGGGCGGATGCCGATCAGCGTGCCGCGCCGCGCGTCCGGCCCGCCGGTCACCTACCTGCGGTCGCTGATGGACGGCGGGCACGACTGGAGCGTGGTCGACCCCGTCCCGCTCTACCCGTTCGGCCACGGTCTGACCTGGACGTCGTTCGAGTACGAGGACCTGCGCGCGGACGAGCGGGCGGCGACCGACGGCACGGTGACGGTCAGCGCGGTCGTCCGCAACACAGGGGAACGCGCCGGAACGGAGGTGGCGCAGCTGTACCTGTCCGACCCGGTCGCCTCGGTGGTGCGGCCCGCGCGCTGGCTCGCCGGGTGGGCCAGGATCCGGCTGGAGCCGGGCGCGGCGGCGCGGGTCGGGTTCCGGGTGCACGCCGACCGGACCTCCTTCACCGGCCCGGACCTGCGCCGCATCGTCGAGCCCGGCGTCGTCGAGGTCTCCGTGGGACGGTCGAGCGCCGACCTGCCGCTGCACGGCGCGTTCACGCTCGACGGACCCGTCCGCGAACTCGGCCCCGACCGGGTCCTCTCCGTCCCGGTGGAGGTCACGCCGCTGTGACCGCGTTCGGCAATCCCGTTCTGCCCGGCTGCCACCCCGACCCGTCGGTCTGCCGCGTGGGCGGCGACTTCTACCTGGTGACCTCGACCTTCGAGTGGTTCCCCGGGCTGCCGGTCTTCCACAGCCGCGATCTCGTGCACTGGCGTCAGGTCGGGCACGCGCTGGACCGGGCCGGCCAACTGCCGCTGGACGGCGTCCCGGCGTCCGGCGGCCTGTACGCCCCGACGCTGCGCCACCACGACGGCACCTTCTACCTGGTCTGCACGCTGGTGGACGGGACGAGGTGGTCGGGGCACTTCGTGATGACCGCGTCCGATCCCGCCGGGCCGTGGTCGGACGCGCGCCGGCTGGACGGCGAGGGCATCGATCCGTCCCTGTTCTTCGACGACGACGGGCGCGCATGGTGCACCGGCACCCGGCCGACGGGACGCTACGAGGGCCACACCGAGATCTGGCTGCGCGAGTTCGACCCGTCCGCCCTCGCCCTGACCGGCGAGGAGCACGTGGTCTGGGACGGGGCGGTGAAGGGGGCGATCTGGTCCGAGGGCTCCCACCTGTACAAGGTCGATGGCCGGTACGTGCTGCTCACGGCCGAGGGCGGCACCGCCCACGACCACGCCGTGATGGTCGCCCGCGCCGACGCCGTCACGGGTCCCTACGAGGGGAACCCGCGCAATCCGGTGCTGACGCACCGCAACCTCGGGTCCGGGCATCCGATCGTCGGGGCCGGGCACGCCGACCTCGTGGACACCCCGGACGGCGAATGGTGGATGGTGCTGCTCGCGATGCGCCCGCACCACCTCGACCGGTGCGCCCTCGGCCGGGAGACGTTCCTGACCCCGGTCACCTGGGAGGACGGCTGGCCGGTGACCGGCGGGCGGGTCGAGCCGCGCCACCCCGTCCCGTCGCTGCCGCCGCACCCGTGGCCGGCCGCTCCGGCGTGCGACCACTTCGACGGACCCGAACTGGGCCCGGCCTGGAACATGCTGCGGACGCCGCGCGAACGCTGGTGGAGCCTGACGGAGCGCCCCGGTCACCTGCGGCTCCGCGTCCGTCCGGAGACCCTCGCCGACGTGGCCAACCCGTCGTTCCTCGGACGGCGCCAGCAGCACCAGGACTTCGCCGCGTTCACCTCGCTCGACTTCGCACCGGCCGATGAGGAGCGGGCCGGGCTCGCCCTCGTGCAGAACAACGACTTCCATGTCCTTCTCGTGTCCACCAGCCAAGGACTGCGCTTGGTCGGACGCGAGCAGGGGGCCGAGACCGTGCTCGCCGCGGGCCCCGCCGTCCCGGGGCCCGTCCGGCTGGCCTTCGAGGCGCACGGACGCTGGTACCAGGCGTACTACGGCTCGACGCCGGGGGAATGGGCGCCGCTCGGCCCCCCGGTGGACGGCGACCTCCTCAGCAGCCAGGTCGCGGGCGGTTTCACCGGCGCCTACATCGGCCTCTACGCCACGTCCAACGGCCGGGCGGGCGGCGGCCACGCCGACTTCGCCTGGTTCGAGTACCGCCCGCTCTAGAGGAGCAGCGCGGGGTCGGCGATCACGCGATCCACGACGAGGCCCGCGGCGCCGAGGACCGCGGCGCCCTCCGCCAGGCCGGAGACCTCGACCGGTGGCACGCCGCGCCGCAGCGAGCCCGGCCCCTCCGCGAGGACGCCCTCCAGCGGGGGCCGGATCCAGGCGGCCAGCGGGGAGAAGACCCCGCCGAGCACGATGGTGTCCGGGTCGATCAGGTTGACGGCCGAGGCCAGCGCGCCGCCGAGCGCGCGGCCCGCCCGGGCCACCGCGTCCAGCGCCGCCGCGTCACCGGCGCCCAGCCGCTCGACCAGCCTGCTCACCGAACCCTCCGGCCCGGCGGCCGGCCGCGTCACCGGCAGGCCCGCCGCGCGCAGCATCGCCTCCTGTCCGGCGATCTGCTCCAGGCAGCCGCGCCCGCCGCAGGAGCACGCGGGGCCGGACGGGTCGGCGACCAGATGCCCGAGCTCGCCCGCGAAGCCGTGCGCGCCGCGGAACACCCGCCCGTCCACGACGATGCCGGCGCCGATCCCGATCTCCCCCGAGACGTGCACGAAGTCGCCGAACCGGGCGCCGTCGCCGAACCACAGCTCGCCGAGGGCCGCGAGGTTGGCCTCGTTGTCGTACTCGGCGGGCAGCGCCGTCGCCAGGCCCGGGGCGCCGGTGACGGGGACGTCCGTCCAGCCGAGGTTCGGGGCGTGCCGCATCACCCCGTTCTCGCGGTCGAGCAGGCCGGGCAGGGCGACCGCGGCGCCGGCGACGGTCAGGCCCTGCCCGGCGACGGCGGCGACCGCCTCGCCCGCGAGCGCGGACAGCGCGGCGAGCACGGCGCCGGGCTCGCGGCCGCGGTTGTCGGAGCTGACGACGTGCCGGTAGCGGACCTGCTTGGCGAGGTCGAGGACGCAGGCGGCGAGGTAGTCGACGTTGACCTCCAGGCCGAGCCCGGCGGCGCCGTCGCCGTGGACGGAGACGCCCACCCCGGGGCGGCCGCGCTCCCCCTCGTGCACCGGTGCGCCGTCCCGCACCAGGCCCGCGCCCTCCAGCAGGGAGACGAGGTTGGACACCGTCGTCTTGGTGAAGCCGGTGAGCTCGGCCAGGCGCGCCCGGGTCACGGGCTGGTGGCGGGCCACGTGCTCCAGGACGACGGCGAGGTTCCGCTCGCGCATCGTCGCGTGCCGGACGGGGGCGTTCGCGGACTTCGTCATGGATGAACCCTAAATGAATCACGTGTATAGGCAGGGCAGAGGCCCTCTGCTAGGTTAATTAGTCCACGCTCTTTACGAAAGGCGGGACCCGATGCCCGAGAGCCTGGTCGCGGGCGTCGACTCCTCGACGCAGTCGACGAAGGTCGTGCTGTGCCGGGCCGCGGACGGCGCCGTGGTCGCGACGGCGTCCGCCCCGCATCCGGACGGCACCGAGTGCCACCCCGACCACTGGTGGAGCGCGCTGAGCCAGGTCCAGGACCTGCTCGAACGCGCCGACGCGGTGGCCGTCGCCGCCCAGCAGCACGGCATGGTCGCGCTCGACGGCGCGGGCGAGCCCGTCCGTCCCGCCCTGCTCTGGAACGACACGCGCTCGGCGCCGCAGGCCCGCGCCCTCGTCGAGGAACTCGGCGGCGCGAAGGCCTGGGCGGAGCGGACCGGCAGCGTGCCGCTGGCGTCGTTCACGGTGACCAAGCTGCGCTGGATGGCCGAGCACGAGCCTGACCTCGCGCGCCGCACCGAGCAGGTCATGCTCCCCCATGACTGGCTGACGCTGCGGCTCGGCGCGTCCGAGCCGGTGACCGACCGGGGCGACGCGTCCGGCACCGGCTACTGGTCCCCCGCGACCGGCGCGTACCTGCCGGACCTGCTGCGCGCGGCGCTGGGCCACGACGCCGGGACGCCCCGCGTCGCCGCCCCCGGCGAGCGCGTCGGCGAGACGGCCTGGGGCGCGGCGCTCGGCCCAGGCACCGGCGACAACATGGGCGCCGCGCTCGGACTCGGGCTGGAGCCCGGCGACGTCGTCGTGTCGATCGGCACGTCCGGCACGGCGTTCGCGGTCACCGGGGAGCCCGCGGCCGACGCCTCCGGGCTGGTGGCGGGTTTCGCCGACGCGACCGGCCGGTTCCTGCCCCTCGTCTGCACGCTGAACGCCGCGCGGATCCTGTCGGCCGCCGCCTCGATGACCGGGGCCTCACTGGAGGAGCTGTCCGCTCTGGCCCTCGCCGCCGAACCCGGCGCGGGCGGCCTGACGCTGCTCCCCTACCTCGACGGCGAGCGCACCCCCGACCGGCCGGACGCCAGCGGCGTGCTCGCGGGGCTCAGCACCTCCAACGCGACGCGGGAGAACCTCGCGCGGGCCGCCGTGGAGGCGCTGCTGTGCTCGCTCGCCGACGCCGTCGACCATCTCGCCGCGCAGGGAGTCCGGCCGCGCCGCGTCCTGCTGATCGGGGGCGGCGCCCGCGCCGAGGCCGTGCGGGCCCTCGCGCCGGCGATCTTCGGCACGCCGGTGACCGTCCCCGAGCCCGCCGAGTACGTCGCGCTCGGCGCCGCCCGCCAGGCGGCCTGGGCCCTGGCCGCAACGCCGGAACCACCCGCCTGGCCGGCGCCGCCCGCGACCGAGCACACCGCCGACCGCACCGATGCCGGGGTCCGCGCACGCTACGCGGCGCTGCGCGACACCGCCCCGGAGATCTGAGGAGGAACCCATGAGCGACTACACGCCCACGCCCGAGGACCGCTTCTCGTTCGGCGTCTGGACGGTCGGCTGGCAGGGCGTCGACGTGTTCGGCCCGGGCACCCGCCCGCCGATGCCCGCCGACCGCGCCGTCCGCGAACTGGCCGAGATCGGCGCCTACGGCGTGAACTTCCACGACAACGACGTGTTCGACTTCGACGCCACGCCCGCCGAGCGGCAGGGCGCGATCGACGCGTTCCGCAAGGCCCTGGACGAGACGGGCCTGGTCGTCACCACCGCCACCACGAACCTGTTCGGCCACCCGATCTTCAAGGACGGCGCGTTCACCGCCAACGACCGCGACGTCCGCCGGTACGCGCTGCGCAAGGTCATGGACAACCTGGACCTGGCCGCCGAGCTGGGCGCCCGCACCTATGTGTGCTGGGGCGGGCGGGAGGGCGCCGAGTCCGGGGCCGCCAAGGACGTCCGGGCCGCGCTGGACCGCTACAAGGAGGCGTTCGACGTCCTCGGCGCCTACGTCGCCGACCAGGGGTACGACCTGCGCTTCGCGATCGAGCCGAAGCCGAACGAGCCGCGCGGCGACATCCTGCTCCCCACGATCGGCCACGCGCTCGCGTTCATCCAGACCCTGGAGCGCCCCGACACCGTCGGCCTGAACCCCGAGGTCGGGCACGAGGAGATGGCCGGGCTGAACTACGCGCACGGCCTGGCGCAGGCGCTGTGGCAGGGCAAGCTGTTCCACATCGACCTCAACGGGCAGCACGGCCCCCGCTACGACCAGGACCTGCGGTTCGGCGCCGGCAACGCGCGCGGCGCCTTCTGGGTCGTCGACCTGATCGACCAGAGCGACTACGACGGCCCGGTCCACTTCGACTTCAAGCCGCCGCGCACCGAGGACGACCGGGGCGTGTGGGAGTCGGCGGCAGCGTGCATGCGCAACTGGCTGATCCTGCGCGAGAAGGCCCGCGCGTTCCGCGCCGACCCCGACGTCCGGGCCGCCCTGCACGAGGCCAAGCTGGAAGAGCTCGCCCAGCCCACTCTGGCCGACGGTGAGGACTGGCGCTCCGTCCGCGACGCCACCGCCGACGCCGACGCCCTCGGCGCCCGCCGCACCGCCTTCGAACACCTCGACCAGCTCGCCCTGGAGCACCTCTACGGCGTGCGGAGCTAGCAGTGTCGTCCCAGGGGGGCGACCCCCTGGAACCCCGTCACGGGCCGGGCGGCCTCCAAGCGCCCAGTGCGCCTTCCAGCCGCCCGACCCGTGCCGTGGGCCAAGGCTCCTCCACTCTTACTGATCCCTGGGCTTATGGGGTCGCCAGGGCTTCGGTGGGGGCCAGGCGCGCTGCGCGTAGGGCGGGGTACAGGCCGGCGACGCCGCCGATGACGAGGGTGGCGAGGATGCCGCCGGCCATCGCCCACACCGGGACGACGGTCGGCCAGCCCTGGGTCATGGCGAAGACGGCGGTGACCACGATGCCCGCGGCCACGCCGCCGACGCCGCCCAGCACGGCCAGCAGTTGCGACTCGGCGAGGAACTGGAGCCGGATCTGGCCCCGGGTCGCGCCGAGGCTGCGGCGCAGGCCGATCTCGGCGCGGCGCTCCAGGACGGAGATCACCATCGTGTTGGCGACGCCGACGCCGCCGACCAGCAGCGCGACACCGCCGAGGCCGAGGAGCAGGCCGGTGAACGCCCGGTCGCCGGCCTGCTGCGCGGCCAGCGCGTCCGAGGGCCTGCTGACCTCGACCTCGTTCGGCGACTGCGGGTTCGCGGTCGCGGCGAGCAGGTCCCGCACCTTCGCCACGGCGTCCTTGCGGGCCCGGGTGTAGACGGTGGTCGGGTGGCCGTCGAAGCCGAGGCGGGACGCTGCGGCGTCCCAGCCGACGAGCGCGGCCGAGTCCAGTTCCGGCGCTAGCTGGTTCGGTTCCAGGACGCCGACGACGGTGAACCACTGGGAGCCGAGCCACACCTGCACGTTCGGCGTCGAGACGCCGAGCCGGTCGGCGGCCGCCGACCCGAGAACGACGGCCGGATACTTCGCCGTGCCCGCGTTGAGCCAGGTCCCGGCGGCCATGGTGAGGCCGACGGTCCGCGGCAGGTCGAGGCGGGCCGCCAGGACGCTGATGCCGCCGCTCTCCCCCTCCGGGATGTGGTCGTTGCGGTAGACGGCGGTGTCCTCCAGCTTCGCCGTCGCCGACGCCGACCGCACGTCCGGCATCCGCGCCACCATGCCGACGGACTCCTCCGGCAGCTTGGCGTCCCCGCCGAACAGGTCCCGGCCGGGGCCGACCGTGAGCAGGTTGGTGCCGAGCCGGTCGAGGGTGGCCTGCAGCTGCGCGCGGCTGGACGTCGAGATGCCGACCACGCCGATCATCGCGGCGATGCCGATCGCGATTCCGAGGGCCGACAGGAACACCCGCATCGGCCGGGACCGCAGGCCGGCGGCGCCGACGCGCAGCACGTCGCCGGGGCCGAGCCTCGCCGGGGCGTCCCCGGGAGCGGTTCTGTCGATCACGGCGCCCCCACCCGTGCGTCGTCGTGCACGATCCGGCCGTCGCGCATCCGCACCTGCCGGGGCAGCAGCGCGGCGATGTCCCGGTCGTGCGTGATCAGGACGACGGTGGTGCCGCCGCCGGACAGCTCGCGCAGCAGGTCCAGGACACCCGCGCCCGACGCCGAGTCCAGCGCGCCGGTCGGTTCGTCCGCCAGCAGCAGCGCGGGCTCCCCCACCACCGCGCGGGCGATCGCGACCCGCTGCCTCTCGCCGCCCGACAGCTGGTGCGGCCGGTGGCCGAGACGGTGCCCGAGCCCGACGCGCTCCAGCGCGCGGCGGGCCCGGCGGCGCCGCTGCGGCAGCGGCACGCCCCCGTACAGGAGCCCGTCGGCGACGTTGTCGAGCGCGCTCACGCCCGCGGCGAGGTGGAACTGCTGGAAGACGAAGCCGATCCGCCGGGCGCGCAGCGCGGACAGGCGCCGGTCCGGGAGCCTCGACACGTCCCCGCCCTCGACGAGGACGGTGCCGGCGCTCGGCCGGTCGAGCGTGCCGAGCAGGTGCAGCATCGTCGACTTCCCCGATCCGGACGGCCCGACGATCGCGAGGAGCTCGCGCTCCTCGACGGTCAGCGACACCGTGTCCAGCGCGGTGACCCCGCCCGGGTAGGTCTTGGTGACCTCCCTGAGCTCCACGACCGGGCTCATGACGGCACCCCGACCTTCATGCCCTCGGCGAGGCCCGCTCCGGAGATCTCGACCCGGCCTTCGGTGAACACGCCGGTCTCCACCGGCACCGTGCGGACCCGCCCGTCCTGGACGACCTGGACGGCGTAGCCGCCGTCGCCCCGGGCGATCAGCGCGCCGATCGGCACGGCGAAGACGTCGGGATGCCGGTTCGCGGTGAGGTGTACCTCGACGGGCGCCTTGTCGTAGGAGCCGAGCTTCGCGCGGCCGGCGACGGCGATCTCGACCTCCACGGTGGTCGGCCGGTCTTCCGCGCCCTCCTTGGCGACCTTCCCGACCGAGGAGATCCGCCCGGTGACGGTGTCGCCGGACGGCAGCTCGATCTCCACTTCCGCGCCCTTCCTCGCGAGCCGCTGGTACTCGACGTCCAGGTCGACGGACACGACCCGGGTCGTGCCGGTGTAGGTGAGGACGGGCCCGCCGACGCGGTCGCCGACGTTCGCCTTGCGCTCGGCGACCCGGATCCGGCCGGGCGCGACGACGGCCGCGCCGGGGGCGACCCGGCCGGTCTCGTCGACGCCGAGGGCGTCCTGCCAGCGCCGCACGGCCGCGGCGGTGGCGGCGTCGTAGGTTTTGTCGACGGTGAACCCGGTGTAGCCGAGGGCCCGCAGGTTCCGCTCGAACTGCAGGACGTCGGAGCCCTTCGTCCCCTCGGCGAGGGTCCTGTACAGCGGCAGCCCGCCGTACAGCAGCGGCACCGGCCGGTCGTCGACCCGGTACACCGCCCTGCCCCTGGAGACGACCGATCCGGGCCCGGCGAGCCACGTGAGGGTGCCCCGCCCGGCGCCGGCGACGGTGCGGGCACCGCCGTAGCCGAGCGTGCCGTCCACGTCCTGGGTCTCGACGAGCGTGGTGCGCTCGATCGCCGCCGTCGCGGGCGGCAGGGCGCTGCGGGCGGCGGCGGGGTCGCCGCCGCCGCCGAGACCGACCGTCGCCAGCCCCGCGCCGCCGGCGACGGCCACCCCGGCCGCGCCGAGGACGACGATGCGCGTCCGCGCCACTAGTCGCCGCCCCGGATCGTCGCGGGGCCCCTGCCGCCGCCGCCGGGTGAGAACTTGGCGCATGCCTTCTGCGCGCTCTCGAACTTCGGGCTCTCCGGGTTCAGCCCGGTGCCCTTCCCGGCCTTGATCTTGATGCCGCCGTCCGGCTCGGGGTCGGGGAACGCACTGATGCCGTTGTCGCGCATGCACTTGGAGAACGCGCGCATCTTCGCGAGTTCCTCGGGCTTGGGCTTGGGCGGCTTCCCGCCGTTCGGCATCAGGTGCGCGCACTTCTTCTGCGCCGCCTGGAGGCCGCGGTCGGTCTCCGGCCCGCCCTTGGCGGGGCTGCCCGGCCTGGCGGACGCCCTGATCTCCACCCGGCCGTCCTTCGGGTCGGGCATGTCCACCCCGTTGGCGCGCATGCACCGGGCGAACTCGCGCATCTTCTGGTCGTCGCTTGCGGCCTTGGCCTTGGCCTCGCCGCCCCCGCCGCCTTCGCCCCCGCAGCCCTGCAGGCCGAGGGCCAGGGCGGGGACGAGCGCCAGCGCGGCGAGCGTACGTCGTCGCATCGGTCGGTCTCCCGTCGTCTCCGCCGGACCGAGTGCCGGCGGCGACCGCAAGTCCAGCCCGCGACCGGTAACCCCCGCGTAACCGGATCGCGTTATGCCCGCGTTACGCCCCCTCCCCGAAGCTGGGGCGGCGAGACACGCCGGGGGCGGGTCCGAGGAGGGGTGGCGGACGTGCGAGTACTGATCGCCGAGGACGAGCGGATGCTCGCCGACTCGATCGCCGAGGGACTCCGGGCGGAGGCCCTCGCCGTGGACGTGGTCTACGACGGCGACGCCGCGCTGGAGCGGCTCGGCATGCACGACTACGACGTGCTCGTCCTGGACCGGGACCTGCCCGTCGTGCACGGCGACGACGTGTGCCGCGCGGTGGTGGAGTCCGGCGCGCTCGTGCGGGTGCTGATGCTCACCGCCGCCGTCACCGTCCCGGCCCGGGTCGACGGGCTGCGCATCGGCGCCGACGACTACCTCACCAAGCCGTTCGCGTTCGAGGAGCTGGTGGCGCGGATCCTCGCGCTCGGCCGGCGGGCCCGCCCGGCGGCGCCGCCGGCACTGGAGCGCGCCGGGATCCGGGTCGACCCGTCCCGCCAGGAGGTGTACCGCGACGGCCGGTACGTGCACCTGGCGCGCAAGGAGTTCGGGCTGCTGGCCGAGCTGCTGCGCGCGGACGGGACGATCGTGTCCGCCGAGCGGCTGCTGGAGAAGGTGTGGGACGAGCACACCGACCCGTTCACCAACACCGTCCGGGTGACGCTGATGAAGCTGCGCCGCAAGCTCGGCGATCCCCCGGTCATCGAGACCGTCCCGGGAGTGGGGTACCGAATTCCATGAGCGCTGCGAGGACCGCGAGGTTCACCGACCGGCTGCGGCCGACGATCCGGCTGCGGCTGACGATCCTCTACACGAGCCTGTTCCTCGGCGCGGGCATCGTCCTGCTCGGCCTGACCTACCTTCTCGTGCAGAACAACCTGCAGAGGCAGGAAAGGCCCCCGGAGGACCGCGCCTTCACGGCCGCTGCGGGACCCGCGATGAAGAGCGCGGCGCCGATGCCCGGCGAGGCGTCGCAGCTCACCGTGCAGCGGGTGCAGGGCGTGCTGATCAAGGGGCGTGAGGACTACCAGCGGGAGACCCTCAACGCACTGCTCACGCAGGGCGGGATCGCGCTCGGGCTGGTGGGCGCGGCCGGGCTCGGCTTCGGCTGGCTGCTCGCCGACCGTGCGCTGCGCCCCGTGCACGCGATCACCGAGACCGCGCGGCGCGTCGCGCGCAGCCACGACCTCACCGAGCGGATCGCCTACGAGGGCCCGCGCGACGACGTCAAGGAGCTGGCCGACACCTTCGACACCATGCTCGGCCGGCTGGCGCGGGCGTTCGACGGGCAGCGCCGGTTCGTCGCGAACGCCTCGCACGAGCTGCGCACCCCCCTCGCCATCAACCGGACGCTGGTCGACGTGGCGGTGCGGCGCCCCGACGCCACCGACGACGTCAAGCGGCTCGGCGAGTCGCTGCTGGTCGTCAACGGCAGGCACGAGCGGCTCATCGACGGGCTGCTCACCCTCGCCGGGACCGAGAACGTCGTGGTCGACGCCGGGCCGCTGGATCTGGCGGACGTCGCCGGGCACGTCCTGCGGCAGGCGGCCCCCGAGGCGCGGGCCCGCGGCGTGACCGCGGACCGCCTGTTCGGCCCGGCTCCCACCTCCGGCGACCCGGTGCTGGTGGAGCGGCTCGTGCAGAACCTGGTGGAGAACGCGATCCGGCACAACCGCGACGGCGGCGAGGTGCACGTCGCCACCCGGGGCCGGGACGGCTGGGCCGAGCTCACCATCGCCAACACCGGCCCGGTGGTCCCCGCCTACGAGGTCGAGACGATCTTCGAGCCGTTCCGGCGGCTCGGCAACGACCGGGTGCGCTCCGACCGCGGCTCGGGCCTCGGGCTGTCGATCGTCCGCGCGACGGCCACGGCCCACGGCGGCACGGTGACCGCGGCGCCGCGCCCGGAAGGCGGCCTCGTCGTGACCGTCCGCCTGCCCGGCCGGGCCGACGCCCCGCTGCGCGCCGCCCCCGCCGGAAGATCCGCGTCAACCGCCGCGAGCTGAGGCGATCCCCTCGGCGGGGGCGGGCGCCCGCGGGCGCAGCGCGGACACGGCCAGGGCGACGACCGTCCCGGCGAGGGCCCACCCGGCGAGCACCCACAGCGCGTGCGCCGTGGCGTTGCCGGAGAAGTAGACGGTGTTGCGGACGGCCGTCGTCGCCGCGCCCGTCGGCAGCCAGCCGCCGATCGCGCGCCAGAACGGCGGCAGCAGCGCGACCGGGTAGGCGCCGCCGGCGCTGGGGTTGCCGAGCACGACGAACAGCAGGATCGCCAGGCCGATCCCGACGAGTCCGAACAGCGTCTGGAGCGCGGCGGTGGCGGCCGCCGCCGCGAAGACCACGAGCGCCCCGATGCCCCACACCGGGAAGAAGTGGCCCGGCAGCGCGCCGAGGAGGGGGCCGGCGATGAGTGCGCCGCCGAGCCCCGACACGACCGAGTAGAGGGCGAGCGCCCCCAGCCGGATGACCGTGCGGCGCGCGTTCCCCGGGCGGGCGCCGCCCGCGACCGCGAGGATCGCGGCCGCCAGGTAGCCGCCCACGACCCAGCCGATGACGAGGTAGAAGGAGGACAGGCCGCGGCCGTCCTTGGGGCCGGGCGGCCGGATGTCGACGACCGTCACCTGCCGGCCCCGGGCGGTCTCCAGCCGGTGCGCGACGTCGGTGGCGGTGCCGGCGAGCGCCGGTCCGGCGGCGGAGGCGACCAGGAGCGTGTCGGTGCCGCCGCGCGGGTCCACGATGATCGCCGCGTCGACGTCCCGGTGCAGGATGTCCCGGCGGGCCTGCTGCGCGCCGGGGGCCGTGCGGGCCTTCAGTGGCCTGCCCGTCAGCGCGTTCACCTGCGCGACGGCCTGTCCCGCCACCGCGGGCGGCGCGACCACCGCGACGGGGATGCGGTGCGGGGTCGGTGAATGGAACGCGCCGATGTAGGACAGGATGAACCCGAACTGCAGCAGCAGGACCCCGGAGACCAGGGCGAACGAGCGCAGCGTCACCGCGTCGCGGAGTTCGGCCGCGAACCCGCGGTCGGGCGGCCGCCGGTCGGGCGCGCGAGTGCTCATGCCGGTCGCCTACCCATTCGGCGGCCCGCTAGCTGCGCGAACGCCCGGTTCAGGCACCGGCACCGCCTTCGGTGTCGCGCAGGGTGGGGGTGTGCAGCCGGATCGTGGTGCCGCCCGGGCCGGACCGCACGTCGAGGTGGTCGCAGATCTGCCGGGCGAGCCAGACGCCGTCGCCCGGCCGCGGGTCGAGCGTCGGCGGATGCAGGCCGATGAAGGGGTCCAGGGACGCGGTGGCGGGCAGGTCGACGTCGCAGACGACCTCCCCGGGCCGGCCCCACAGCGCGACGCTCGGGCGGCGGCCCCCGGCGCCGGACACGCCGATGAGCAGTTCGCCGACCGCCGCCGCGAAGATCATCAAGCGCTCGCCGGCCAGCCCGAGCAACGCGGTCTCTAGCACGACGGTGTGCCGCATCCGGGCGGGGTCGCCGGTGCACGGAACGGTGACGGCGTCGTCCGGGCGGACGGCCAGCGGCGCCGCCCGGCCGCGCACGAACGCGACCGGCTCGGTGTATCCGGGGCTCGCGGCAACGTCGGTGCCGGCCACCATGTGCGGGTGGGTGCGCAGGGCGTTGCCGACGATCTCCGGTTCGAGGGTGCGGGCGTCGTAGGGGCAGACCATGTGGATGCCGGTGCCGGCCAGCACCGCGTTGAGGGCGGAGTCCATGCACTCCCACGCCTCGACCTGCCGGGCCGACCGTCCCGCCCAGACGGGCTCGGCGAGGATGCGGACGCGCTCGGCGCCGGGGTGCCGGTGCCGGTAGCCGGTGAACGCGGCGACGCGCTGCGGCGGGCGGCGGCCGAAGAACGCGGACTCGGCGTAGTCGACGTTGCGGGCGTGCCGCCCGAGGGCGGTCTGCACCAGGCCGAGGTTGACGGGCGTGGTGGTCACCAGCACCGGTTCCTCCCGCCGGAGCCCCTCGTCGATGAACGGGACAGCCATCCGTAAGAAGTCGTCGTCGCTGGAGTAGACGCAGCCTTGGTGCACGAACGTGGAGCCGTTCACCCCCGGTCCCCCTCTTCCAACGGCACCGGTGCGTGCCGTTACGCCGTGGCCCGCGGGCGCGCCCAGGCAGGCGGGGGCGTCGCCGCGGCAGATGACCCCCGATCGACTACAGTAAGGATCGTATCGATCACAAGGAGTATCAAGCGGAACCCCGAAACACCCCTGCCGTCCCGTCCGGATGCCGGAGGCCGCGGGCCTGAAACCCGGGCCGGATCAAGGTAGCGTCGGACCAATGACCAGTGCTGAACTGCTCACCGACGCGTTCGACCGGATCCAGGAGGTCGTCCACGGGGCGGTCGGGGGCCTCTCCGGGCCGCAGCTCGCCCGGCGGCCCGCCGAGGACGCCAACTCGATCGCGTGGCTCGTCTGGCACCTCACCCGCATCCAGGACGACCACGTCGCCGGGGTCGCCGGCACCGACCAGGTGTGGACGCGGGACGGCTGGGCCGACCGTTTCGCCCTTCCGTTCGACGCGTCCGACACCGGATACGGCCACACCCCGGACGACGTCGCCGCCGTCCGGGTGGACTCGGCGGACCTGCTCACCGGCTATCACGACGCCGTGCACGACAGGACCGTCCAGTACGTGTCCACGCTGACCGACGCCGACCTGCCCCAGGTCGTCGACCGGGCATGGGACCCGCCGGTCACGCTGGCGGTCCGGCTGATCAGCGTGATCTCCGACGACCTCCAGCACGCGGGCCAGGCCGCCTACGTGCGCGGCCTGCTCACGGACTGACCTGCGGCCCGCCCGGCCCCTCCGGCCTGCTCCGGGGACGGGACGGCGGGGGCGAGATCGCGAATCAGGCGGGACCACCGGGGGCCGATGCGGTCCAGGTGATGGGCCCGCGCGGAGCGCAGGGCCGCCTCGCCCAGCCGGTCCCGCAGGCCGGGGTCCGCTATCACCGCGCGGAGCGCCTCGGTCAGGGCGTCCACCTCTTCGGCGGGGGCGAGCAGCCCGTCACGGCCATGGGCGATCATCTCGGCCGGCCCGGTGGGGCAGTCGAACGCCACCACGGCCAGCCCCATGCCCATGGCCTCGATGACGACCATGGGCATGCCCTCGCGGCGCGACGACAGCGCGTAGACCGACGCCCGCTCCATCTCCGCGTGCAGGTCGCGGGTGCGAGGGCGCAGCTCGGCCCGCCCGCCGAGGCCGAGGTCGTCGATCAGCGCCCGGAGCCGGTCGCGCCGGGGCCCGCCTCCGAAGACGCGCAGGGTCCAGTCGGGATGCTCGGCGGCGATCGGCGCGAACGCGCGCAGAAGCAGGTCGAAGCCCTTGGCGTGGACGAGCCGCCCGGCGGCCACGACGACCTTGTGCTCGCGCCGGGACGGCCGCTCCGGTAGCGCGGGCCCGGCGTTCGGGATGCGGACGACGCGCACCGCGGACCCCGCGAGCGCGGCCTGGTATTCGGCGCGGTCCGCCTCGGTGAGCGTGGTGACGACCGTGAGCCGGCGGTAGGCGCGGACGATCTGCCGCCGGAGGGCGGGCCGGTAGGCCCCGAGGTGCATGTGGTCCTGGCCGATCGTCGCGACCCCGGCCGGCGCCAGTTCGGCCGCCAGCAGGTTGAGGGACGGCCTGGTGCCGATGAGCACGTCGGGCGGCGCCCGCCAGATCGCGCGGCGCAGCAGGCACACGTCCGTCCAGAGGCTCATGTGGCGGAACGACGCCTCGTCCGCCGGTGTCAGAAGGCTCGGCAGCCTGGCCAGGACGCGGGCCGCGCGCGCCCGGGGAGCCAGGCCGTCGTCGGCGTAGGTGACCGTGACCTCGGCGGGGAGGGCGAAGAACGGCCTCCTGCTGCGCTTCAGCACGCTGACGATCTCGACGTCGTGGTCGCGGGCCAGATGGCCGCACAGGTTCAGGACCGTGCGGATCGTCCCGCCCGTCCCGTGCGCGTTCTGCAGCAGGACGCGGACGCGGAGCCGGTCACCGGGGGGCGGGGCGCCCCGGCGCCGCAGCGGGCGCAGCGCCCAGAGCGCCGCGCGGCGCAGGGCGCGGTGCGCCCTGCGCCGTACGCGGCGCCGCAGTCGCAGCGGGCGCGCTGGCTCGTTCACCGGGTCCCCGATCGCCGACGGCCGTGTCCGGGCCGTTCCCCGGGCGGGGCCCGGTCATCGTCACCCGGTGGTCACGGTTCGGTTGAGGGCGCTGCCCTTCACCCACCGGTCCCACGACATCTGGTAGTAGCTCCAGCCGTTCATCGGGTCCAGCTTGCGCTTGCTGCCGGTGATGATCACCGGGTCGCCGCGGTAGGACCACTGGTAGTACCAGCGGGCGGCGGCGGGCGGGGAGTTGAGGCAGCCGTGGCTGACGTTCTGGCGGCCCTGCGCCCAGGTGGTGGCGGCCATCGAGTGGATGTACTCGCCGCTGTTGGAGATCCGCACCGCGTGCGGGATGACCTCCTTGTAGCCGCCGTTCTTCTTGTCGTCCGGCTTGACGCCCATCCACTCCGACGTCATGATCGCCGGATTCTCCTTGCCCATGGTCAGGTGGACGCCGCTGGTGGTGAGGTAGGTGTCGACGCCGTTGACGACGCGGCCGCCGCGGCCGGCGCTGATCCCCCAGCTGCGGACCTTCTTGCCGTTCTTGGTGGCGACGAGCTTGTGCGTCTTGGTGCTGACCTTGACCATGTGCGCGTCCCCGATGCGGAACCCGCGGGCGACGTCCGACACGCCGTAGGTCTTCTTGCCCGACCTCACCCCGGCCAACTTGGCCGTGAACGTCACCTGCTGGTTGGGCGCCCACCAGGTCCCGTTCTTCGTGCGGAAGATCACCGTGGTGTCGCTCGTCCAGTACCAGGCGCCGGTGGCGGGCGTGGCCGACTTGACCTCGAGCGCGCTCTCGACGGCCTTCTTGTCGGCCACCGGGCGGTTGAAGGTCACCTGGATCGGCATGCCGACGCCGACCTTCTCGTTCTTGCTCGGGGTGATGTCGACGATGCTCAGCTCGTTCGCGGCCTTGAGCGTGGCGAACGCGGCGTTGACGGTGGCCGTCTTGCCCTTGGGGCTCTTGGCGACCGCGGTGACCTGGTACTTGGCGCCGGGGCGCAGCGTGCGCGACTTCCAGCTGGTCTTGTCGGCGGCCATCGCGCCGTCCACGGGCTTGCCCCTGAGCGTGACCGCGACCTGTTCGAGCGTCCCTCCCGCGGCGGTGACGACGACGCCGTCCTCGGGCTTGGCCTTGGTGTTGCCGTTGCCCGGGTTGATCGTCACCTGCGGGACGCTCGCGTCGCCCTTCTCTCCGACGGTGACGCCGGAGTCCTTCTCTCCCCCGCTGCAGGCCGTCGTGAAGAGGAGGACGACCCCCGCCATTCCCGCGCCAGCCCGAACCCCTGCGGAACGCCTCCGCTGCACCCTTGACCTCCAGAACCCGCCGTCTACCAGAGCGACATTAGCGACAAAAGTCGTCGATCATGCCATGTCCCAGGGTTTTTGCAGGCGCCTGAGATCAAAGCGTTGCACGACGGCGGTTTCGTCGGCCTCTCCCGGCCCCTGGCGACCGTCTCAGCGGAGCGCACTGCCCTGCCGCCACTTGTCGAAGGAGAGCTGCCAGACGCTCCAGCCGTTGTCCCACTCGACCTCGCGGTCGGTCCCGGACAGGTCGATCACGTCACCGCGCTGCATGACGTCGTAGAACCACTTGGCGTTGGCCGGGCTGACGTTCAGGCAGCCGTGGCTGACGTTCGCCGAGCCCTGCGAGCCGACCGACCAGGGCGCCGAGTGCACGTACTCACCGCTGTTGGAGAAGCGGACGGCGTAGTTCACGACGGTCTTGTAGTAGCCCGCGTCCCCCTCCTTGCGTCCGGGGGACGTCATCGTGACCGGATTGCCCTTCTCCATCAGGAGGTGGACGCCGCTGGTGGTGGTGAACTCCCGCGTCTGGCCGTTGCCGGCGCTGAACGGGACGGTGCGCAGCTTCTTGCCGTCCCGCGTCACCGTCATGTGGTGGTCGCCGATGTCACCGGTGGTGATCTGCGAGGCGCCGATGCTGATGGTCGCCTGCGCGTCCTTGGCCCCGTACACGCCGCCGCCCGCGTTCACTCCGGCGAGGTTCGCCTGGAAGCGGACCGTCTGGTGCGGCTGCCAGTACGTCTTCGTCCGGTAGATGACCTGATCGGAGCCGACCCAGCGCCACGCGCCCTCGACCGGCTTCTCCGGGCTGACGCGCAGCGTCCGCTCCACGGCGGCCTTGTCGGCGACCGGCCGGTTGAACCGGACGAAGATCGGCATGCCGACGCCGACCTTCTCTCCGGTCAGGTTCGGCGTGATGTCCGCGATCGACAGCGTCTCGGCGGGCTTCAGCGTCGTGAACGAACTGGTGGCCGTGCGGCTCTTCCCGCCGTCGCCGGCCTGGGCCGTGACCGTGTAGGACGTCCCGGGGGTCAGGGTGCGGGTGGACCGCCACGTCTTGCGGCCGTCCCCGTAGCTGCCGGAGATCGCGGCGCCCCCGCCCTGGACGGTGACGTTCCGCAGCTTCGCTCCGGAGGCCTTGACCTCGATCGTGCCGTCCGGCTTGACCTGGGCGGTCCCGTTCGCCGGCGTGATCGTCACGGCCGTGTCCGACCCGCCCGAGGCGAGCTTGCCCTCGCCCCCGATCGAGCAGCCGGTCACGAGCAGCGCCAGCGCTCCCGTCCCGCCGGCCACCACAGGTCCCAACCGACCCTTTGTCACCACTGACTCCCCCAACCCCAAACATTCACCCCGTGTAGGTGAAATCTATCTAAGGATGGAGACGCCCTGAATCACGCCCAGGTTCGGACATGAGCGAAGATTCGCTGCTCAGAGATGGTCAGAGACGGCCAGAGGGGCGCAGAGAGGCCGCAGAGAGGCCACAGAGGGGGCGAAGAGGGGATGAAGGGGGACGAAGCCGACGGTCAGGCGCCGGCCGCGGGGGCGGCCGCCGCCGCGGGCTCGCGGTTGACGCGATGCACCAGGCGCTTGAAGCCCCAGACCGAGACCGCGATGCCGATCGCGCCCAGCCCCGCGACGATCCCGGTGCGGATCCACAGGTACATGCTGATCGACTCGTTGAAGAGCATCCAGAGGCTGACGCCCACGTTCGTGAGCAGCACCGCCGACCACAGCAGCGAGATGCGCAGGAAGAACTGGTGGACCCGGGCGTTCTTGTAGAACGCGTCGGGGATCGGCGCCATGTCCTTGGCGAGCTTCATCGCGAGCGGGCGACGGAGCGGCACCGAGGCGAGGAAGGCGATGCTGACGGCGAGCGTGCCGAGGGTCGGCTGGAGGAAGTAGACGACGGCACTGTGCGTCGCGGCGGCGAGGGCCGCGCGCACGGTCACCCCGACCGCGGCGAGCATGAGCATCCCCGACACCGGGTGGCCGCGCACGTACCGGTACACGATCCCGCCGTACACCCAGGCGACGGCGGCGATGAGCGCGCCGTTCAGGCCGAGGACCATGAGGGCGGCGTAGAACACCGCGACGGGGGCGATGACCCCCTCGATGAAGCGCGGAAGCGCGTGCATCAGCAGCGCGGTCACCCGCGGCAGTTCGAAGATGTGGTGGCCGCCCGCGTGCCCCTGGCCGTCCTGCGGCTTCGGAGCGCGCACCAGGCCGGGCGGTTCTTCCGCGGTCATGGTCGCCGGTCGTTCCATAGAGCGCTGCGCTCCCCGATCGGTGTGCATGGTCTCGGATGTGCTCACGATTCGCCCCACCGTACGTGATGATCCGCTCGCGTCCGTCCGGTTTGGACGGATCCGTCCCTGTGCGGCCGTTCTCCTGTTAGTTCGGCTCTGACACCCCTGTGGTGCGAATCAAGGCCGGATGCGGCCAGGTTCGAACCCCGTCTCCCTGGCTTATTTCCGAGTTTCGGCAGAGGTCACGGCGGACTGCTTCCGGGTATCCCCAAAGCCTTCTCAGGACTCGGGCGCGGTGGGCTGGACCTCCTTCGCCGCTGCGTAGATCGCGCGTAGCGTGACCGCCACGGACGGCCTGCGCACGCTGGCGGTGCGGGTCACGGCGTAGACCTCCCGGGCCAGCGTGCATTCGGGGATGCGCCGGACCGCCACGCCCTGGTCGCCGGCGGCGAGCGCCAGCGCCGGCACCGCGGTGATGCCGATGCCGCGGGCCACGAGGCTCAGGATCGTGTGGAGGCCCTCGAACTCCCAGGGCACAGGGCGGGCGCCGCCGACCGTGTCCAGGAGCCGCTCGACGGCCTGCCGGGACGGTTCCCCGGCCGGCGCCGCCAACCACGGCTCCTCCCGCAGCTGCTGCAGGTCGACCGGACGGTCCGGCTGGGACATGGGGTGGGTGTCCGGTACGACCAGCACGAGGGGGTCGCGGCGCAGGTGGAAGAACTCCAGAGCGGCGGGCGCCTGGTCGGGGACCTTGCCCGTCCAGTCGTCGATCAGCGCGATGTCGACCTCGCCGTTCTGCACCCGGCGGATGCCGGCGCCGGGCGCGGTCTGCCGCAGCACGAACGTGAGCCCGGGGTGGTCGCCGAGGCTCTGCGCCAGGGCGGGGGCGAACGCGACGGCCGCGGTCGGGAACGCGGTGACCACGACCCGGCCCATGGGCGCGTCGGCCTGCGCGGACAGCTCCGCCTCGGCCGTCTCCACGAGGCCGAGGATCTCCTCGGCGCGCTCGGCGAGGCGGCGCCCGGCGTCGGTCAGCTCCGCGCTCCGCGCCGTCCGGTCCAGCAGCGGGACGCGGGCCTCCCGTTCGAGGGCGGCCAGTTGCTGGGAGACCGCCGAGGGCGTGTAGCCGAGGGCCGCGGCGGTGGCCGCGATGCTGCCGCGGCGGGCGAACTCGGCGAGCAGCCGCAGGCGGCGCAGCTCTAGCATCAGCCCAGCTTACGGTCAGCATCGATGAGACTCGCTTGTAATGATGCTCAGCGCGGGCAAGAGTTAGGCGAACCCGGCCGGGTCGCAACACACGGGGATTCCACGATTACCCACCGTGAATCAGTCATGCCCTTTTGGAGTGCTCATGCCCCAGAACCAGCCCTCAGCCGTCCGGCCGGTGTCGTTCGAGCCGCGTCCGGTCCCCCTGTCCGCCACGCTCGCGGTCAACGAGGCCATAGCCCGCAAACGCAGGCGGGGGGAGCGTGTGCTTCCCCTCGGCTTCGGGGAGGCCGGGATACCGATACATCCCGCCCTGACCCGCGAGCTCGGCGCGGCGGCGGGCCGGGGCGGCTACGGGCCGGTCGCCGGGAGCGCCGCGCTGCGCGCCGCCGCGGCCGGGTACTGGGGCCGACGCGGGCTGCCCACCGACCCGGGCACGGTCGTCGCGGGCCCCGGCAGCAAGCCGCTGCTGTTCGCCCTGCTGACCGCGCTGGGCGGCGACGTCGTCGTGGCCGCCCCGAGCTGGGTGAGCTACGCGGCGCAGGCGTCGCTGGCCGGGCTGGACCCGATCCGGGTGGCGACGCCTCCGGGCGAGGGCGGGGTCCCGAGCCCGGCGCTGCTGGCCGACGCGGTGGTGCGGGCCCGCGCCCGGGGCCGCGACGTGCGGGCCGTCGTGGTGACGCTGCCGGACAACCCGACCGGGACCATCGCCTCCGAGGCCACCGTCCGGCGACTGTGCGCGGTCGCGCGCGAACAGGATCTGGTCGTCATCTCCGACGAGATCTACCGCGACCTGGTGCACGCGCCGGGCGGGACGGTGCCGAGCCCGGCGCAGTACGCGCCCGAGCGGACCGTCGTGACGACCTCGCTGAGCAAGAGCCTGGCGGCCGGCGGCTGGCGGATCGGGGTGGCACGCCTACCGGAGGGGCCGTTCGGCCGGGCGCTGCGCGACAGCCTGATGGGGGTGGCCAGTGAGATCTGGTCGAGCGCGCCCGCCCCGATGCAGCACGCCGCCGCGTTCGCGTTCGCCGAGCCCCCCGAACTGGTCGAGCACGTCGACCGCAGCAGGCGCCTGCACGCCGCCGTCGCCGGCGCGGTCGCCGACCGGTTCGCCGCGGCCGGCGCGCGTGTCGTGCGTCCGGAAGCGGCCTTTTACCTCTACCCCGACTTCGGCCCTATGCGGGACGATCTGGAGGCGGCCCACGGCATCCGCACGGCGGCCGACCTCACGCACCTCCTCCTGGAGCGTTACGGGGTGGGTGTCCTGCCCGGAAGCTCGTTCGGGGACGCCCCGGCGGCGCTGCGCATGCGGGTGGCGCCCAGCCTGCTCTACGGAGAGGACGACGAGCAGCGCCTCGCGGCGCTGGCCTCCCCCGCCCCGGCCTCCCTGCCGTGGATCGCGGGGGCCCTGGACCGGCTGAGCGAGGTGCTCAGCGACCTGTCGGCGAGCGTCACGGCCGGTGAGCCGGCGCTCGCCTGAGGGGGAGAACGGTCCGCGGGCCGCCCGGCCGAGGCCCGGGGGTTGCGACCCAGATGCTGAACCTGCCCTCGCTCGGCCCGAGGAAGAGCGTGCGGGTCCAGATCGCCCACGCGCTGCGCG
>NZ_JBFAGB010000050.1:0-65630 GCF_040639875.1 Actinomadura sp. NPDC023710 | reverse complement strand
TTTTTTGGGCACACTCTTTCCCAACACGCCGCTCTTCCTTTCTGCGGTTGGTGGGGGGGGGGGGGGGCCGCCGAGGCGGCGGCCCCCCGCTTCCCGGCCTTGAGATCCGGCACTCAGCCGGCCTTCTCGGCCGTCTCCTGGATCTTGTCCAGGATCTTCTTCGGGTCTTCGTTCGCCGCGGCGGTGCCGAGGTCCTGCTTGACCGCGCCCGCGACCGCCGACCACGCCGGGTTGGACGTCGGCGCGAACTTCGACGTCGGGAGCGCGTCCACGAACTGCTTCATGTACGGGTCGGCGCTGAGCGCGTCCCCGGCCGACTTCGTCACCGGCAGGAAG
Organism: Actinomadura sp. NPDC023710; assembly: GCF_040639875.1. Classification (NCBI taxonomy): domain Bacteria; kingdom Bacillati; phylum Actinomycetota; class Actinomycetes; order Streptosporangiales; family Thermomonosporaceae; genus Actinomadura; species Actinomadura sp. NPDC023710. Next base: position 65,294 of record NZ_JBFAGB010000050.1, on the reverse strand, counting down.
CCCTCGGTGGTGAGGAACTTCGAGGTGTTCTCCTTCTGGTAGAAGAAGTCGAGGAACTTCTTGACGGCCTCCTTGTTCTTGCCGCCGTCCTTCTTGAACGCGGCGAGGACGTCCATGACGCCGAGGGTGTTGTGCTCCGTGCCGCTCTTGCTCGGCAGCGGCGCGACGCCGAAGTCCAGCTCCTTGTTCACCGGGTCGATGAACCCGGCCTTGGTGAACGGGCCGCCGATCGCCATGCCGATCTTGCCCTGCGCGAACTGGTTGAACACCGTCTTGCGGTCGGTGGTCTCCGGGTTCGGCTGGGTCAGCCCGGACTTGTTGAGGTCCTTGAGGAAGGCGAGGGTGTCGACGTTGGCCTTCTGGTTGATCGCCCACTTGCCGGACGCGTCGACCCAGCCGCCGCCGTTGTTCATCGCCCAGGAGTAGAACTCGGCCTGCGACTCCTCGGGGCCGAGCGGCAGCCCGTACCCGGTCGCGCCCGCCTTCTTGATCTTCTCCGCGTCCGCCCTGACGTCGTCCCAGGTGGCGGGCGGGTCGCTGATACCGGCCTTCTTGAACAGGGCCTTGTTGTAGAAGAGCAGGCGGGCGCTGGAGATGAACGGCAGGCCGTACTGCGCGCCGTTGTACTGCGCCTGCTGGACGAAGGTCGGGGTGAAGTCGCCGAGCGTCCCCGGCGACAGCACCTCGTCGGCCTTGTAGATGAGGCCGTCGCGGGCGAAGTCGGAGAACGCGTTGTAGTTGAGGACGTCCGGAACCTGCTTGGTCTGGACGTAGGTCTTCACCTTGGCGTCCATCTGGGTCCAGTCGACCATCTCCAGGTTGACCTTGTAGCCCGAGTTCTTCGCCTCGAAGTCCTTGATCAGGGCGTCCCAGTAGGGCTTGGTGTTGTCGTCGTAGATCGCGGCGACGAACTTGATGGTCTTGCCGTCGGAGTCGCCTCCCGACGAGCTGCCCTTGCCGCAGCCGCTGACGCCGAGTGCCACGGTCAGGCCCGCGGCGACGACGCCCATGAGGTGCCGTTTCATCTGTCCCCGCCTTCTCCGGCTTTCGCGCATGAAAGATTCTGCGCGGTGTGAACGCCCCCCGAGCACAAACGCGCGTGGTGGGGATGAAGATAAACACTGGTCCGTACCAGTTCAAGGGGCCCGTAAAGCACGAATCTCAACCGTTATGCGAGGTTTCGGAGATCCCGATCTGGTCCGGTGTCCACGCTGGGCTGGTCTGGTCGCCCGACAGCAGCGTCCGGGCTTTCGCTCCGGGCGTTCGCGCCGGGCTCCGCCGGGAGGTGCCGTCCCGATGCGGCTGACCGCCCGAGATGTCCTCCATCTTGCCTGCGTCCTGTTTTGCACCAGCTTGACCGGGTAACCCGCCGCCGTACCCGAGTTGGACGATGAGGTGGACAGGACATGAAACTCCGGACGGGCCCGATCGCGGGTGCGGCCGTCGGCGCCGGCGGGGCGCTGGCCGCGCTCTCGGCCCGGCGCCTGGCACGCCGTGCCCTGGCCGGGCTCGTCACCCGGCTCGAACGGCGGCTCGACCGCGCGGTCCGGCACCTCACCGCGAAGGCGGAGCAGGCCGGCCCGCTCGCCAAGGCCGCCCTGGCCGGGGTGAAGGCGCTGCAGGAGGGCAAGTCTCCCTTCCGCGCGCTGCTGAGCTTCGGCTGGACGGCCCTGAAGGAGACCCTCGCCGGCATCTTCGGGCGGGGACGAAAGGGGAAGCTGACCAACATCGTCGAGCAGATCGACGTGGGCGCGCCGCGCCGGCTGGTCTACGACCAGTGGACGCGGTTCCAGGACTACCCGTCCTTCATGAAGAAGGTCGTCAGCGTCGACCAGGCCGACGACGCCAAGCTGAACTGGAAGGCGAAGATCTTCTGGTCGGCGCGGACGTGGGAGTCGACGATCGTCGAGCAGGTTCCCGACGAGCACATCGTGTGGCGCTCGAAGGGCCCGAAGGGCCACGTCCACGGGACGGTCAGCTTCCACGAGCTGACGCCCGACCTGACCCGCATCCTGCTCGTCCTGGAGTACCACCCCGCCGGTCTGTTCGAGCGGACGGGCAACCTCTGGCGCGCCCAGGGCCGCCGGACCCGGCTGGAACTGAAGCATTTCCGCCGCCACGTGATGACGCAGGCGCTCCTCCACCCGGACGAGGTGGAGGGCTGGCGCGGCGAGATCCGTGACGGCGAGACCGTCACCAACCCCAAGTGAGGAAGCGGAACATGGCACGCGCAAACCCGATGGGCAAGCTGCCCGTCGGACAGATCGCCAAGAGGCTGCCGATCGGCGGGCGCAAGCGCTCGTCCGGTCTGAGCGCCATCACCAAGGCCCTCCCGGGCGGCCGGGCCGTCGGCACCGCCGGCGGCGTCCTGCTCGGCGCGGGCGCGGCCGTCGCGGCGAGCCGGGCCATCGCCGGCAACCGGGGCGGGCGTGACTCCGACCAGGGCGACCAGGAGCAGCCGAAGGCCTCCGGCACCGGGAAGAGCGCGAAGGACGAGGCCAAGAACGACACCAAGGCCGAGTCCAAGAGCGAGGCCAAGGACGCCAAGGACGCCAAGGACGCCAAGGACGCCAAGGACGCCAAGGACGACGCCAAGGACGCGGGCAAGGACGAGCAGTCCGACGGCAAGGACAAGGGCAAGGGCATCTTCGGCAAGCTGAAGAACCTCCTGCCCGGCGGCAAGGGCGGCAAGGGCGGCGGGAAGAAGGTGAAGGTCACCAACATCGTCGAGCACACCGACATCGGTGCGCCGACCCGCCTCGTCTACGACCAGTGGACGCAGTTCCAGGACTACCCGTCCTTCATGAAGAAGGTCGTCAGCGTCGACCAGGCCGACGACACCAAGCTGAACTGGAAGGCGAAGATCTTCTGGTCGGCGCGGACGTGGGAGTCGACGATCGTCGAGCAGGTTCCCGACGAGCACATCGTGTGGCGCTCGAAGGGCCCGAAGGGCCACGTGGACGGGACGGTGAGCTTCCACGAGCTGTCGCCGAACCTGACCCGCGTCCTGGTCGTCCTGGAGTACCACCCGCAGGGCCTGATGGAGCGGACCGGGAACATCTGGCGCGCCCAGGGCCGCCGCGCCCGGCTCGAACTGAAGCATTTCCGCCGGTACGTGATGACGAACTCGCTCCCCCGCGCGGACGAGATCGAGGGCTGGCGCGGCGAGATCCGCGACAGCGAGGTCGTCCGGACGCACGAGGAGGCCCTGGAGGAAGAGGAGAAGTCCGGCAAGGGCAACGGCTCCGCGACCTCCAAGGACAAGGACTCCGGGACCGCCAAGGGCTCCGAGAGCGCCAAGGACTCCAAGGACTCGGAGACCAAGGACTCGGAGACCAAGGGCACCCGGAACGGCCGGGGCACCCGCAGCTCCTCCTCCACCTCCCGCGGCGGCAAGACCGACGACCGCGAGGAGGAGTACGAGGAGGCCCGCTGATCCGGCCGCCGGCCGGATCAGCGGATCAGCCGGGCCAGCTCGACGCGCGAGCGGATCCCGAGGCGGGTGAAGACGTTGCGGAGATGGTGGTCGATCGTCCGCGGGCTGAGCAGCAGGCGCGCAGCGATCTCCCGGTTGGTGGCCCCTTCGGCGGCCATCCGGGCGATGTGCGCCTGCTGCGCGGTGAGCTTGCCGAACCCGCTCGCCGCCCGCGGCGCGGTCTCCCCGGCGGCGCGCAGCTCGGCGCGGGCCTGTGCCGTCCACGGGGCGGCGCCGTAGCGCTCGAAGACGCGGAGCGCGGCGCGCAGGTGCTCGCGGGCGGCGCGAGGGCGTCGCCCGCGCCGCAGCCGGTGCCCGAACAGCAGCTCCGTGCGGGCCAGCTCGAACACGGCGCCGGCGGCCTCGTGCAGGCGGAGGGCCTCGGTGAAGTGCTCCTCGGCCTCGTCGTCGCATCCGGCCAGCAGGGCCAGGCAGCGGCGGCCGAGCGCCTCCGGTCCGGGGGGCGAGCCGATCCCGTCCACCCAGCGGCGGAAGTGCTCGTAGGCCCCCGCGGCCGGCTCGTGCTCGCCGGTGCGGACCAGCGCCTCGACCAGGTGCGGGACGGCGAGGAGCCGCGCCGGCGGATGCGCGAGCCCGGCGCCGCCCGGCAGGCGCAGGCGCGCGGCCGCGTCGGCGGGCCGGTCCGCGGCGAGGTCGAGGCACGCGGGCGCCCATGATCCGAGGGCGGCCGCGCGGGCGAGGCCCCGCTCGTCGGCGGTGCCGGTGAGCTGCTCCAGCAGCTCGCGCGTCCTGGCCTCGTCGCCGTTGAAGGCGGCGGTGAGGGCCAGGGTGGCGAGCTGCTCGGTGGCGTGCCCGTGCAGGCGGGTGGCCCGGGCGAGGCGCAGGCCGTCGTGGCAGGCGGTGATCGGCGCGGGGGGATGCCCGAGGAGCACCGCGCAGCGCCCGGTGGCCACCAGCGCGAACGACTCGGCGGGCGCGTCGCCCGAGCGCCGGGCCGACGCGACCGCCTCGGCCGCCAGCGCGCGGGTGCGGGCGCCGTCCCCGAGCGCGAGGGCGGCGAGCGCCGCCCACGCCTGCGCGGCGGGGTCCGCGACGTCCGGGCCGAGGCGCGCGGCGTGCCCGAACCGTTCCGCGGCCTCCCGGTAACGGCCGCGGATCGCGGCCGCGACGCCGCCGAGATGGGCGAGCAGCAGTTCGGTGCGCGGGCCGGGCGCGGGGAGGTCCAGCGCGCGGGCGCGCTCGGCGATCTCCAGGTGGGCGCGGTGGTCGCCGGACGCGTCGGCGGCCTCCGCGGCCCACATCAGCGCGTCCAGCGCCGCCCCGGCGTCGGCTCCGGCGAGACGCTCGGCCGCGTCGCGCAGCACGGGGACCGCGGCCGCGGGGGAGCCCGCCGCCGTCTCGATCTCGCCGCGCAGGGCGGCGGCGCGGGCGATGCGGGTCCCGTCGCTGCCGCGCGGCCGGACCTGCCGGAGCATGGCGCGGGCCCGCCGCGACCGTCCGCTCGCCCAGGCGTCCCCGGCGGCGGCCAGGTACCGGTCCGTCCGGGCGCCGTGCTCGACGGTCAGGGTCGCGGCGCGCTGCCACATCCGCCAGGAGTCGGCGTACCGGCCGGCCCGCCGGGCCGCGGCCGCCGCCCCCGCCAGTTCGGCGGCGAGCCCGTCGTCGGGCTCGCCCGCCACGGCCGCGCCGTGCCAGAGCCGCCGCGGGCGCTGCCACTCCTGGACCAGGACGCCGGCGAGCAGGGTGTGCGCGTCCTGCCGCTCCTCGCGCGTCGCGTCCGCCCACAGCGAGGACCGGACGAGCCGGTTGCGGACCGTGACCCCGTCGCCCTCGAACCGCAGCAGCCCCGACTCGCGGGCCGCGTCGAGGTCGCCGTCGCCGATGCCGTCCGCCTGGACGGCCCGTTCCATCGTCGCGGCGCCGAGCCACTCCTCCGCCACGGTCATCAGCACCAGGCGCCGCGCCCCCGAGGGCAGCGCGCGGTAGCGGCGCCGGTGCAGGGCGCGCAGGGAACTGGAGGGGGGCAGCGCCCGCGGCGGCGGCGCGGCGCCCGACAGCTGCCCGGACGTCAGCGCGCCGGCCAGCTCGCGGATCGCGAGGGGCCGGCCGCAGGCCAGGTCGACGATCTCCTCGGTCAGGTCGCCGCCCGCCGAGCCGTCCAGGTCGCCGCCGAGCGCGTCGCGCAGCACGCGCCGGCTCGCGTCCTCGGCCAGCGGCGCGAGCCGCAGCCGCCGGATGCCGTCGAGGGCGCCCGCGTCCGGCTCGCCGTCGCGGACGGAGAACAGCACCGCCACCGGCTCGTCCTCCACGCGCCGCGCCGCGAACGCCAGCACCTCCAGCGAGCCGGCGTCGAGCCGGTGGACGTCGTCGGCCCAGCACAGCACGGGTTCCTTGCGCGCGGCCCGGCCCAGCAGCTCGCACACCGCCGTGAACAGCACGAACGGTTCGGCGCGGGGCGCGCCGGACAGGATCGCGGCCAGGGCCTCCCGGTGCGCCGGCGGCAGCTGCGCGACCTGGCCGGACAGCGGGCGCAGCAGCCGGTGCAGCCCCGTGTACGGGACCCCGGTCTCGCCGGGGACGCCGGTCGTGCCGAGCACGCGGAAGCCCGTGCCGGCGCCGCGCACCGCGGCCTCCAGGAGGGCCGTCCGGCCGACCCCGGCGTCCCCGGCGGCGACCAGGGCGCCGCCGTGCCCGTCCCGGGCCCGGTCGAGCATCGCCTCGATCTCCTGAAGGTCGCGTTCACGTCCGTGCAGCCGTTCGTGTGCCATGCCGGTCCCTCCTTGGCGGGAACCACCCTCGCCCGGGAGCCGTGGGAGCCACTATTGGACGGGGTCTCAAAAGGGAAGGGGACCTCAGACCAACACGGGCACCCCGTACCGGTCCAGAGCGGGCTTCGGTTTCGGGGACGCGGCGCAATCCGGACCGGCGCCGGTTGTGAGCGCGCACAGTGTCGGCGTCCCAGGATGGCCCGTGCGCCCCCGTGGTGGCACGATGAGGCCCCCGCGTTGTGCGGGGCGCGCCCGGTGCTGGAGGTGGCCCGCGATGAACGTCGGCCAGGTGGACGCCGATCGCACGATCATGCGCAAGGCGGTGCTGCGGCTCGCGGACCGGCTGCCCGACCTCGCCGACCGGCTCACCGCCGAGATCCTCTCCGGTGACCGCGGCGACCGCGACGACGCCTTCCGCCACGACGTGTGGGAGATGTGCCACACCGGGCTCGGGCACGGCTTCAAGACGATCCTGGACCCGGGCCGCGGCCGCGCCGACCTGGAATGGGCGCGGCGGCTCGGGCAGCGTCGCGCGCACCAGGGGCAGCCGCTCGACCAGCTGCTGCGCTCCTACCGGCTCGCCGGGCGGGTGTTCTGGGAGGCCGTCGTCGAGGTCGTCGGCCGGCACGACCCGGAGAACGTCGCGGCGCTGATCCGGCAGGCGACCCGCACCTGGGACACGATCGACCAGCAGTCCGGCGCGGCGGCCGCCGCCTACCACCGCACCGAGCTGGACCTCGCGCGGCGCAGCGAGGAGCGCGTCCAGGCGATCGTGGACGCCCTCCTGGACGGGCAGGGCGCCGACGGCGGGCTGCTCGCGACCGCCACGTCCGTCCTCGGGCTGCCCGCGACCGGCCGCTACGCCGTGGTGATGCTCGGCGCGGAGGGCGGCTTCGGGGACGGCGTGAACCGGCGGCCCGGCGACAGCGGCGGGATGCGGTTCATCTGGCGGCTGCGCACCGACGCCCAGGTGGCGCTGGTCGCGCTCGGCACCGCCGAGCTCGACGACCTGGTCGACGCCGTCCGCCCCTACGCCCGGTCGCACGCCGGCGTGAGCCCGGTCGTCGGCAACCTCGCCGAGCTGGGCGGCGCCCGCTGGTTCGCCGAGCTGGCGCTGCGGACCTGCCGCGGCCCCGGCAACCAGATCGCCCGCCTGGACCGCAGGCTCCCCGACGCCCTCGTGCTGTCCCAGCCCCGCCTCGCCGGGCGCCTCGGGGAGGTGGCGCTCGGCGGGCTCGGGGACGTCGACCCCGGGTTCCGCGACGCCCTACTGACGACGCTGGAGACCTGGCTGGAGTGCGACGGCTCCGCGGCCCGCGCGGCCGACCGGCTGTTCTGCCACCGCAACACCGTCCTCAACCGGCTCCGCAGGATCGAGCTGCTCACCGGGCGGACCCTCGCCCGGCCCGGCGACCTGGTCGAGCTCGTCCTCGCACTGAGCGCGCTGCGGCTGCACGGCCCCGGGGACGGCACGCCCGGCCCGCACGCCGAGGGGCCGCCCGCGCGGGGAGGCGGGCGGCCCGGTAGGTGAGGCGGTCCGGTCGGTGGACGGGATCAGGAGTTGGGGCAGGTGTCCCGGTACTCGGAGATGGTGAGGTCGCGCGAGGGCGCCGGGCACAGGAACTGGTCGTAGCGGGTGTCGTTGTCGATGTACCGCTTGAGCCAGGAGATGCTGTACTTCGCGATCGTCGTGTTCGAGGTGTTGGGCGCGAAGTGGCTGGCGCCCGCCAGCTCCAGGTACGCCTTCTCCGACGACGCCGGGATGCTCTGGTAGAACGGCTCGGAGTGCGAGGCGACCGGCGCGACCGTGTCCGCCTGGGCGCCGATGACCATGGTGGGGACGCGCACGCCCGAGAAGTTCTTCTGCAGGTCCCACGGCGTCAGCGGGATCGCGGCCTGCAGTTGCGGGCGGTCCTCGGCGGCCTCCAGCGTCCCGCCGCCGCCCATCGAGTGGCCCATCACGCCGAGCCGGGTCGTGTCGATCCGGGTCCGGACGGTGCTGCGCTGCGTGAGGTAGTCGAGCGCGGCCTCCAGCTGCCGGGCGCGGCTGTCGGGCTGGTCGAGACGGGTGAGGGTGTCGATCGTGAAGATGACGAACCCCTGCGAGGCGAGCCGCGGCCCGAGCCAGGCCATGCTGGTCTGGTCGGCGGTGAAGCCGGGCGCCACCGCGACCGCGCCGAAGGTGCCCTCGGCGGTGCTGGTCGGGTAGTAGATCGTCCCGCCGCCGAAGCCGGTGACGCTCAGGGACGAGACGCTCGTCTGGGACGTCGCGAACGGGCCGCGCAGGGCCTCGATGCTCTGCCGTGTCGGGGCGGGGCCGCGCTCGTAGGGGTTGTCGGCGGCCTGCGCGGCCTGGGGGACGGCGAGGGCGGCCGCGGTCAGCGCCGCGGCCAGCGCCGTCTTCGCCGCGCGTGCGGTGAGGGTGGGCACGTCGTTTCGCTCCTGTTCCGGGGGGCGGAGCCGGATGGCCGGCTCCGGAAACGGGGCGGGGCCGGTCACCCGGCTCCAGTGCGCACATTCTCGGCGCGCCCGGTGCTCCGGGACATCGGCGAAATCGCCGGTCATTCCGTGGCAGTCCGCTTCATGACAAGCGGACCCAGGCCTCGGGCAGGCTTTCGGCGCTTCAGCAGCAAGGCCCCGGCCTACCGCCTTTCGGCGGGACGAACGACCCCGACGACGGTGACCCGCCTCGCAACCGGTAGCGGTCCTCCCACTCGGGGACGGGGCGATGAACCCCTTGGCGACCTCGGTGGCCGTGCCGCGATAATGGCCGGCGTGCAGGAGGTCGAGCGCCCGTGCTCGCGCTCGCCGCCCTTTCCGGTACGGCGGGGACGGCGGCCCTCGGGCCGGGAAGCGGGGGATGGGTGGCAGGGGCGGTACCGGGGCCGCGGTCGGCACGGGTGATCGTCGGGGTGGTGCTCGCCTCGTTCGCCGCGGTGTACGCGCTGGCGGCGCCCGCGCGAACGGAGGGCGCCGCGCGGGTGGCCGCGGCGACCGCCCTCGTGGTGGTGGTCGTGCTGGCCCAGTTCGTCCAGGTCGTGCCGCGCTGGCGGAGACGGCGCGGCGGCTGGAGCCTGCCGGCGCAGGCGGCGGCCGCCTACACGGGCGTCATCGCGTTCGGGACGTCGGCGGGGATCCTCGGCTTCGTCGTCGGGTCGCTGCTGCTCGCGGGCGCCTGGCCGGCGGCCGCCTGCGTCCTGGCGAGCGCGGCGCTCGCGGACGCCCTGCGCGGCGGCGCGAGCGCCGACGTCACGATCACCTGCCTGCTGACCGGGCTCGTGGTCTACGGGCTGGCGCGGCTGGCGGACAGGGCGGACGACGTCGCGGCGGCCCGGCTGCCCCTCACCGTGGCGGCCGTGGAGCGGGAGCGGCTGCGGATCGCGGCGGAGCTGGACGGCGGGCTCGGCGACGGCCTGCGGGCGATCTCCGCGGGCAGCCGGGACGCGCTCGACCGGCCGGAGCGCATCGCGGACGTGCTGGCGGTGGCCAGGGAGTCGCTGAACAGGGCGCGCACCGCCGCGGCCGGCCTGCGGAGCATGTCGCTCGCCCCCGAGATGGCGGCGGCGCGGGCGCTGCTGGAGGCGGCGGACGTCCGGGCCGAGGTGCGCGAGGGGCACCGGGAGCCGCTCGGCCCGGCCGGGGCGCTGCTGGCGACGGTGCTGCGCGAGGCGGTCACGGACGTGGTGCGCGCCGGTGCCGCGCGGACCTGCCTGATCGCGACGTCGGAGCGGGGCGGCCTCGTCGGGTTGCGGGTGGTCAACGACGGCGTCCGGACGGCCGAGCGCGGCGCGGACGGGCTGGACGCGGCGGCGGGACGGGTGCGCGCGGCGGGCGGGACCTTCTCGGCCGGCCTGGACGGGGACGGCCGGTTCGCGGTGGAGGCCGCCGTCGCGGCGGGGGAGCCCGCGGTGAGCCTGCCCGACCGGGCGGCCTACCGGCTCTCGCTCGCGCTGCTGGCCGCGGTCCTGGCGGGGTTCTCCGTCAAGGGTCTGCTGCTGGTTCCGTGGGGGCCGCCGTGGCCGGCCGCCGCCGCGGGGCTGGCGCTGATCTCGGCGGTCCAGCTGCTCTGGGCCGGGCGCGGGCGGCCCCGGTGGTGGCCGCCGATCCTGGCGGTCCTCGCCTTCGCTCCCCTCGCCGTCTTCGGGAAGGCGTGGCTGGGCGTCGCCGGATTCCTCGCCGGGACGTTCCTGGTCGGGCTCCCGGCATGGGCCGCCGTCCCGCTCGCGGCGGCGTGCATGACGGCGACCGGCGCCGCCGCGCGGGCACTCGGGCTCGGCACGGCGGCCGTCGCCAACTACGTGATCAGCACGCTGGTGACGGGCCTGGTGGTGTACGGGCTCGTCCGGCTGGCGCGGCTGGTGCGGGACCTGCGGGCGGCCGGGGACGAGCTGGCGAGGGCGGCGACCGTCCAGGAACGGCTGCGGGCCGCCCGGGACCTGCACGACCTGCTCGGGCACAGCCTGGCCGCGATCCTGCTCAAGTGCGAGCTGGCCCGCCGGCTCGCCGAGGCCGACCCGGAGCGCTCCCGCGCGGAGCTCGCCGAGGTCGTCGCCATGGCCGAGCAGGCCCGCGGGGACCTGCGCACCGCGACCGGCGGGGACGCCGAGCTCGCGCTGGACGGGGAGGCGGCGTCGGCGCGGTCGGTGCTCGCGGCCGCCGGGGTCGAGGTCGAGACAGTCCTCGGGCACCCGGTCCTGGACGGGCCCGTGTCGGCGGTGCTCGGCACGGTCCTGCGCGAGGCGGTGACCAACGTGCTCCGCCACAGCGCCGCCACCCGCTGCACCATCGCGACCGGACGGGACGGCGGCGCCGTCTGGCTGGTCGTGGAGAACGACGGGCTCGACCCGGCGGCTCCCCGGACCGCCCCCGGCGCCGGCATCGGAAATCTGACCACGCGGCTCGCCTCGGCAGGGGGAACGCTCAGCGCGCGCGCCGACGGAAAGGGATCCTTCCGCCTGGAGGCGAGGGTCGGCTAGAGCCAGCCCGCCTCACGTGCGATGCGCGCGGCGTCGGTGCGGTTGCGGGCGCCGAGCTTGGTGACGGCGGCCGTCAGGTAGTTGCGCACCGTCCCGGCGGACAGATGGAGGCGCCCGGCGATCTCCGGGGCGTCCGCGCCCTCCGCCGCGAGCCGCAGCACGTCGGTCTCGCGCGGGGTGAGCGGGTTGTCGGCGAGGTCCCAGGCGGTGAGCGCCAGGTTCGGGTCGAGGACGCGCTCCCCGGCGGCGACCTTGCGGATGCCGGCGGCCAGCTCGTCCGGCGGCGCCGTCTTCAGCAGGAACCCGCGCACGCCCGCCGTCAGGGCGCGGCGCAGGTGACCGGGCTTGCCGTGCCCGGTGAGCACCAGCGTCGCGACGTCCGGGACGGCCTCGCGCAGCGCCGCCGCGGCCGCCAGGCCGTCCAGGCCCGGCATGTCGATGTCCAGCACGGCGACGTCGGGACGGGACGAGCGGGCCGCGGGCAGCACCTCGTCCCCGCGCTCGACCTCGGCGACCACGGTGAGGTCGGGTTCGAGCGCCAGCAGCGCGGCGAGGGCGCCGCGCACCACATGGTGGTCGTCGGCCAGAAGCACCTTGATCACGGCTCATGTCTACCAGCCGCCGGCCGGCCGACGGCGTCACGCCCGGACCCGTGACGAGGTCACGGGTGGTCGATGATCTCCTCTCTGGTGGCCGGAACCGCAGGTCACAAGACTGGCAGGCATGAACGACGCGGTGCGCATGAACGCGGTGAGCAAGGTCTACGGACGGGGCAGGGGAGCGGTGGCGGCGCTGCGGGAGGTGACGGCGTCCCTCCCGCGGGGCCGCCTCACGGCGGTGATGGGGCCGTCCGGCTCGGGCAAGAGCACGTTCCTGCACTGCGCCGCGGGTCTCGACACGCCCACGTCCGGCACGGTCCGGCTGGGGGACACCGAACTGTCCTCCATGAACGAGACGAGGCTGACCGAGCTGCGCAGGCGGCGCGTCGGCTTCGTGTTCCAGGCGTTCAACCTGGTGCCGTCGCTGACCGTGGAGCAGAACATCACCCTTCCGCTCCGCCTGTCGCGCACGCGCCCGGACAAGGCGTGGCTCACCGAGGTGGTCGCCCGCGTCGGGCTGGCGGACCGGACCGGGCACCGGCCCGGGCAGCTGTCCGGCGGGCAGCAGCAGCGGGTCGCGATCGCGCGCGCCCTGGTGACGCGCCCGGACGTGGTGTTCGGGGACGAGCCCACGGGCGCGCTCGACACGATGACGGCGCGGGACGTGCTGACGCTGCTGCGGGACACCGTGGACGGCATGGGCCAGACGGTGGTGATGGTCACGCACGACCCGGTCGCCGCCTCCTACGCCGACACGGTGCTGTTCCTGGCGGACGGACGGATCGTCGACACGATGGACGCCCCGTCCAGCGACAGGGTCGCCGCCCGCATGACCCGGCTGGGAGCGTGGAAGTGATGCTCGGAATCGTGCTCGGCACGCTGCGCCATCGCAAGGCGGGCTTCGCGGGGGCGTTCGCCGCGCTGCTGTGCGCGGCGGCCCTGGTCTGCGCGTGCGGCATCCTCCTCGACACCGGCCTGCGCGGCTCCGTCGCGCCGGAGCGGTACGCGGGGGCGCCGGTCGTCGTCACCGGCGACCAGTCCGTCCACCAGGTGATCGTCAAGAAGAAGGGCAAGCGCAAGCACAAGGCCAAGCCGCTCGCCGAGCGCGTGTGGCTGCCCGCCTCCGTCGCCGCGAAGGTCCGAGCGGCGGACGGCGTCCGGGACGTCGTCACCGAGGTGACGTTCCCCGCCGAGATCGGCGCCGCCGCGAAAGACCGCCCGTCCTGGGGCCACGGGTGGGAGTCCGCGGCGCTCACCCCGTTCACCCTCCGCGAGGGCCGCGCCCCGGCCGCGGACGACGAGATCGTGGTCGACGCCGCGACGGCGCGCGCCCACCGCCTGCACCCGGGCACGGCGGTGCGGGTCGAGTCCGCCGTCCCCGGCACCTACCGCGTCGTGGGCGTGACCCGGCAGGCGCTCGCGCACCAGACCGCCGTCTTCTTCTCGACGGCTCAGGCGGCCCGCCTGTCCGGCCGCGACGGCATGGTCACCGCCGTCGGCGCGCACGGCCCCGCCCGTGCCGTCGAGGAGGCCGTGCGCGGCACCACGGCGACCGTCCACACCGGCGGCGACCGGGGCCGGGCGGAGTTCCTCGGCGCGGAGAAGGCGCGCGTCAAGCTGATCTCCCTGGGCGGCGCCCTCGGCGGGACGGCCCTGCTCGTCGCCGTCCTCGTGGTGTCCGGGACGTTCGCGCTGTCGGTGCGGCAGCGGGAGCGGGAGATCGCGCTGCTGCGGGCGGTCGCCGCGACGCCGCGGCAGGTCCGCCGGATGATCGGGGGCGAGGCGCTGCTGGTCGGGCTCCTCGCGGGACCGCTCGGCGCGGCGGCCGGCCTGCCGCTGGCGTTCCGGCTGCGGGACGAGTTCCGCGGGCTCGGCGCCCTCCCGCCGAACCTGGACCTCGTCGTCGGCCCGTTCCCGCCGCTCGCCGCCGCGCTCGCCACCGTCCTCGCGGCCGTGGCCGCCGCCCGGATCACCGCCCGCGGGGCGGCCCGGGTCCGTCCCGTCGAGGCCCTCGGCGACGCGGCGACCGGCCGCGCCCGGCTCGGCGCCGTCCGGATCGCGGCCGGGCTCGCCGTCGCGGCCGGGGCCGCCGTCCTGACGGTGCTGCTGGCGCACCTCGACACGGAGGCAGCGTCCAGCCCGGTGACGATGCTGACCGCGATCGTCTGGACCGCGGCCGTCGCGCTCCTCGGCCCCGCCATCGTCCGGGCCGCGACCGCCGTGCTCGCCGTCCCGCTCCGGCGCCTCCCGGGCGGCGGGCACCTGGCGGCGGCCAATCTCGCCGCGGGCGCGCGGCGCCTGGCGTCCGTCGTCACCCCGCTGACCCTGATGATCGGGCTGACCTCGACGATCCTGTTCACGCAGACGACGATCGGCCACGCCGCGACACGGCAGGCGAGCGAGGGCACGGTCGCCGCGCACGCCGCCGGTCCCAGGGTCCCGCACGGCACCGCCGAGCGGATCCGCCGGACGCCCGGCGTGACCGCCGTGACCGAGGTCCTGCACGGCACCGTCCGGGTCGGCCTGGAGAACTACGGCGTCCAGGGCGTCACCCCGGAGGGCCTCGACAGCACCATGGACCTCGACGTCCGGGCCGGGTCGCTCGACCGTCTGGACGCGTCCGGCATCGCGGTCGGCGCCACCGCCGCCCGGCGCCTCGGCGTCCGGCCCGGGGACCGGCTGCCGCTCACCCTCGGCGACGGCACGCCGTTCGAGCCCACCGTGATCGCGGTCTACGGGCGCGGCCTCGGCTTCGGCGACCTCACCGTCGACCGCGACCTGCTGGCCGCCCACGTCGACGACCCCCGCGGCACGCTGCTGATCGCGGGCGGTCCCCCGCGCGGTCTCCCGGTCGCGGCCCCGGGCGCGCTCGCCGAGGCGGGCCCGGCGGGGAACGCCGAGATCGCCTACGTCGCGATGGGGCTGATCATCGCGTTCACCGCGATCGCCGTGGTGAACACCCTCGCGATGGCCACCGCCGGCAGGTCCCGCGAGTTCGCCCTGCTGCGCCTGGTCGGGACGACCCGGCGCCAGGTCATGGCGATGCTCGGGTGGGAGACGCTGGCCGTCGCCGTGATCGCCGCCGTCCTCGGCACCGCGATCGCCCTCGCCACGCTCACCGCGTTCGGCGCGGGCATGACGGGCGGCCCCCCGTCGGTCCCGCCCCTCGGCCACCTGGGGGTCCTCGCCTGGGGCCTCGCGCTCGCCGCGGCCGCGACGTTCCCGGCCGCACGCCTCGCCATGGCCGCCCGCCCCGCCGAGGCCGTGGGCGCCCGCGAGTGACGCCGGTCAGGCGCGCGAGCGGAGGGTGCCGCCGTTGACGTGGAGGATCTGGCCGACGAGGGTCGGGAGGCGCTCGTCGGCCAGGAACGCGACCGCCGCCGCGACCTCCTCGGGGGTCGCGATCCGGCCGAGGGGCGTCCGGGCGGCGTACCGGGCGCGGATCTCCTCGACGCCCACCCCCGCCGCCGCCGCGTCCCTCTCCAGCAGCGGCGTGTCGATCGCACCCGGCGCGACGGCGTTCACCGTGATGCCGAGGGGCGCCAGTTCGCGGCCGAGCGACTTGGCGAGCGCGATGACGCCCGCCTTGGACGCCGAATAGGCGCTCGCGTTCGGCCATCCGATCACGCCCCACTCCGAGGCGACGAACACCATCCGGCCGCCGCCGCGCTCGACCATGCCCGGCATGACGGCCTGCGCGCACGCGAACGTCCCGCCGAGGTCCGCGTCGATCGTCCGCCACCAGTCGCCGAGGTCCTCCACCTCGGTGAACGGGGCCATCTCCAGCCGGGCGGCGCAGGTGACGAGCAGCGCGATCTGCCCGCCCGTACGGCGCTCGACCTCCGCCACCATCGCGCTCGCCGCCGCCGGGTCGGAGACGTCGGCCGACGCGGCGACGCCGTTCAGTTCGGCGGCGAGCCCGGCCACGTCCCGTCCGGGCTGGTCGTTGAGAACGACCAGGCGGCCGTCGGCCGCGAGCCGGCGCGCCACGGCCGTGCCGAGCCCGCCGGCGGCCCCGGTGATCAGCGCGATCGTCATCAGAGCACCGTCCCGGCGTTCGGGGAGAGGACCTCGCCGGTGCAGAACGTGGCGTCCTCGATGAGGAAGGCGGCCGCGAGCGCGACCTCCTCCGGGGACGTCAGCCGCCCGGCCGGCAGACCCTGCAGGAAGGACGGCCTGCGCCAGGGCGAGTCCGATGGGAGCATCGGCGTGTCGGTCGGGCCGGGCGCCAACGCGTTCACCCGTACCCCGGCCGGCCCCAGCTCCGCCGCCAGCGACCGGAGGAACCCGATCACCGCGCCGGTGGCCGCCGAGTAGTGCGCCTCGGCGCTCGCGCCGCCGACGGCGAGGTGGGAGGCGACCGCCACCATGCTGCCCCGGCCGCGCTCGGCCATCCCCGGCGCGACGGCCGCGCACACGTTGACCACGCCGCCGAGGTGCACCCGCAGCATCCGCCGCCAGTCGGGCCAGGCGATGTCGGACACCGGGACGATCGAGTGGTGCCCGGCCGCGCACACCGCCGCCTCGACCGGGCCGAGCTCGCGCTCGATCCGCCGGACCGCCGCGCACACCTGCGCGGGTTCCGCCACGTCGACGCTCACCGAGTGGTCGGTGTCCGGAGCCTGGCGCAGGTCGAGTCCCGCCGTCCGCCAGCCGCGCCCCGCCAGCTCGCGCACCAGCGCGGAGCCGACGCCACCGGCCGCCCCGGTGACGAGCACGACCCGCCCGTCCATGAGATCACCTCGCAAACGCTCCGAAAGCACCAGGCAAACCCGGCATAACCGCTGGTGACAAGCGTCATGGGGATTTCTTGGCCGAACCCACCACGGCGCGCCCGACCTTTCGTGCACTTGCCCAAAACACGGTCACGGGCGCGGGACGGCGCCCGGCCGGGGTGAGAGGGTGAGGCTGTGACCAGCGATCCCGCGCTGCCGCACGTCACCGTCCGGCAGCTCCTGGAGGTGCCGCGCTTCCGGCTGCGCCTGGTCGCCGGGCAGAACGGCCTCGACCGCCCGGTCCGCTGGGCGCACTCCACCGAGCTGCTCGACCCCGCCCCCTACCTGCGCGGGCACGAGGTCGTGCTGACGGTCGGCGCGTCGCTGCGGGACGCCGGCGCGTGCGCCGCGTTCGCCGACTCGGTCAAGGCCGGCCGCGCGAGCGCGATCGGCTACGGCGTCGGCGACATGACCGACGCCGTCCCCGAGGAGCTGCGCGCCGCCTGCGACCGCGTCGGCCTCCCGCTGCTGGAGGTGCCGCCGGAGATCCCGTTCCTCGGGTTCACCGAGTGGTTCGCCGAGCGGCTCGCCTCCGCCGGAGACGAGCGGCACGAGCGGGAGGAGACCGGGCGGCTGCTGCGCATGGTGCGCGACGGGCTCGCGTCCGCCGAGGCGCTGCGCCCCCGGATCGACGACGCCGGGCTCGACCACGCGTCCCTGCTGGTGATCGCGATGGACGGCGCGGTCGAGGAGGAGCTGCCCGGCGTCCTCGGCCTGGACGACGACACGGCGCTGCTCGTCACCAACGATGCCCACGCCTGGGCCCAGCCCGCCGGGGTCGGCAGCCCCGGCCCGCTGGAGCACCTGCCGCTCTCGCTCGCCGAGAGCCTCACCGCGCTGGACGCCGCGCGCCGCACCGGCGGGGTCGTGCACGCCGCCGACCTCGCCACCTTCCAGGCCCTCCTCGGCCGCCTCGACCAGGACCAGCTGGCCCCGTTCGCCGAGCAGATCGGCCGGCCGCTGAGCGACTACGACGCCGCGCACGGCACCCGCCTCATCGAGACGCTGCGCACCTTCCTGGACATGGGCGGCGCGGTCGGCGCGACGTCGCGGGCCCTGTTCCTTCATCCGAACACCCTGCGCCACCGGCTGTCCCGGATCGAGTCGCTGACCGGCCGCGACCCGATGCGGTTCGAGGACCGGGTGGCGCTCGCGATCGCCGTCTGGGCGGGCCGCTGAGGGCCGTCCCCGGCCGGACGGGTCCTGCGCTGGATGAGTCGAATGCCCGAAACGCCGCATTCCAGGGCGACGATCAGGTGCGGGCGGCGCCATCGCCGTTTCCAGAATCATCTGCTATGGACGGTCTTAGGGCGCTTGGGCCTTCGTCATGAGGGCGGCCTGTCGCGGCAAAATCTCGAAAAAGAGTGACAATGAATTCCCGGATGGCGCGGTCCGGTCAACATGGCGGCGCGGACAGCCATCCCTATCTTCGCCGTAAGTGATCATTTCGGTCGTCCGTCGATGTCCGCCCGGGGGGTCCGTTCTCGGATCACCTTCGTCACACCGGGCGCACGCGCCCCACCGTTTTCGGCGTTCTGACCACCCTGCGTATTCATTATCGTCCTGAATGGGTCGGCGGACAGGTCCGAATTCCGCTTTTCCGACCGCTCTTGGGGTGCGGGGTCTAAGTTTGCCGCGAGAGGTGCCCGTACCTGCTGGAAGGAGCGTCAGACATGACGGATGCCACCCGGGGCCCGGGAAAGGGATCGGACGCCAAGATCAACACTGATGTCCCGCAGTCGGCGCGGATCTGGAACTACTGGCTCGGGGGGACCGACAACTACGAGATCGACCGGGTCGCCGGCGACCACTACGTCGGGCTCTACCCGGGCATCGTGGAGATCGCCCGCGCCGGCCGCTACTTCATGGACCGGGCGATCCGGTTCCTGGCCCGCGAGCGCGGGATCCGCCAGTTCATGGACTGCGGGACCGGCCTGCCCACCGTCGACAACACCCACGAGATGGCCCGGCGCGCCGCCTCCGACGCCAAGGTCGTCTACGTCGACAACGACCCGCTCGTCCTCGCGCACGCCCGCGCCCTGATGAACGAGGGCCGCACCTCCTATATCGACTGCGACCTGCACGACCCGAAGACGATCATGGATCGGGCCTCGGAGCTGCTGGACCTGTCCCGGCCCGTCGGGCTGATGATCATCGGTGTGCTGGGGCACATCGTCGACCCGGACGAGGCGTACGACGTCGTCCGCGGGCTGATGGACCCGCTGCCGTCCGGGAGCTACCTCATCCTGCACGACTCCACCGACGAGAACGAGAGGTTCAACGCGGCGCAGCGCGCCTACGACGAGACCGGCGCGATCCCGTTCCGGCTGCGCACCCCCGAGTTCATCCGCGGCTACTTCGACGGCCTGGAGATCGAGGAACCGGGTCTGGTGACGAGCGGGGCGTGGCGCCCCGAAGTGGGGCCGATCGAGGGCGCGAACCTGCCGACCAGGTGCGGGGTGGCCCGTAAACCCTGACGCGCCGTGCCGTGAACCGCCTCCGGGGGCCGGGCCACGTGGCCCGGACGGTAGGTAACATACGGTCTTATCTCCGACGCGCAGCGTGAACTATAGTCGGAGCGGTCGTCCATGCCGTCTTCCGATGAGGAGTCCCCCTTGGCCTCCGTCACGATCACCGGCAACAGGAAACCGGCGCCGGCGCGGAGCTCTCCGGCCGGTACGGTCCGCGCGCAGGGCGACCCGCTCGTCCCGCGCATGCTGCTCGCCAGGCGGCTCCGCGAGCTGCGCGAGGCGGCCGGTCTGTCCCGGCCCAGGGCGGGCCTGGCGATCGGCGCGTCCGAGTCGAAGATCACCCGGCTGGAGCTGGGCCGCACCCGCGCGAAGGCCGGCGACGTCGCCGGGCTGCTCGATCGCTACGGCACCGACCCCGGCGAGCGCGCGACCCTGCTCGCCCTCGCCGAGCAGACCGGCGCGCGGCCCTGGTGGCACGGCGAGGGCGACATCGTGCCGCGCTGGGTCCGCGACTACCTCAGCGCCGAGCAGGCGGCCAAGCTGGTCCGCACCTTCGAGGCCCAGTTCGTCCCCGGCCTGCTGCAGACCGAGGACTACGCCCGCGACCTGGTGCGCCGCCTGCGCCCCGAGTCCGAGGCCGAGGTCGAGCGGCGCGTGCAGTTCCGGATGCGGCGCCAGCGCGTCCTGCGCCGCCGGCCGCGCCCGCTCAACCTCTGGGTCGTGCTGGACGAGGGGGCGCTGTGGCGTCCCGCCTGCGCGCCCGCGACGATGCGCATGCAGATCCGGCACATCATCGAGCAGTGCAGGCGGCCGAACGTCACCATCCAGATCGCGCCGCTCGGCATCTCCGGCCAGGTGGCCGGCGACGGGTCGCTCACCCTCGTCCGGTTCCCGCAGCAGGGGCTGCAGGACATGGTCTATCTGGAGCGCCCCGACAATGCCGTCTATCCGACGCGGCGCGCCGAGATCGAGCACCACTGGCACATTTTCAACACGCTGGTCACCGAGGCCGCACCGCCCGAGCAGACGCCACGGGTACTCACGCGAATCCTCAGCACCTACTGAACCGCCCACCGAACCGACCGCCGCCCGTTCCGCCCGGCCCGTGGCCCCCGTCTCGCGGGGGCCACGATCATTTATGGGTGAATACGCGATGACCACCGGTGATCGCCCGGCCTTCCGATTCCATATTCCCGCCTGACCGCTTCCGGCCTATATTCATAAAGGACGGAAATTCGGGAGGCTCAGCGCGGTCGATCGGGGACGTACGCATCATGGGCCCCGTCGACGGTCATGTTTACCGGTCGGTCACCCGGTTAACGGGCATCGATGTACGCCCCCGCGCCGCCACCGCCCCAGGGGGAACACCATGTCCGTCAGCGAGCGTTTGTGGAACGCCACCGAGGAACGCCGGGCGAGGACCGAACTGCAGTCCGGGGAGAACTTCCCCGTCGCCTCCCGGCTGCTTCCCGCGCGCCACCGCGCGCACCTGCTGAACGTGTACGGGTACGCCCGGCTGGTCGACGACATCGGCGACGAGGCGCCGCCGGGCGAGCGGGCCGGCCTCCTCGACCTCGTCGAGCGCGACCTCGACCGCGTCTACGCCGGGGAGCGGCCGGAACTGCCCGTGCTGCGCGACCTGGCGGGGACGATCGTCGCCCGCCGCATCCCCGCCGAGCCGTTCCGCCGCCTGGTCCAGGCGAACCGCCAGGACCAGGACGTCACCCGGTACGCGACGTTCGACGACCTCGTCGGCTACTGCGCGCTGTCCGCCGATCCGGTCGGGCACATCGTCCTGCACGTGTTCGGCGCCGCCACGCCCGACCGGCTGCGCCTGTCGGACAAGGTGTGCACCGCGCTGCAGGTCATCGAGCACTGCCAGGACGTCGGCGAGGACCACCGCAACGGGCGCGTCTACCTGCCCGCGGACGACCTGCTGCGCTTCGGCTGCACCGAGGACGACCTCACCGCCGCGGCGACCCCGACCCGGCTGCGCGGCGTCGTGGCGCTCCAGGCGAAGCGGGCGCGGCGCATGCTCGGCGAGGGCGCCGCCCTCACCGGCGGGCTCCAGGGGTTCGCGCGGGTAGCCGTCGCCGGATACGTCGCGGGGGGCCTCGCCGCCCTCGACGCGCTGGAGCGCGCCGCCTACGACGTCCTGCCGGGCCCGCCACGGGCGGGGAAAGTGCGGCTGCTCGCCGAGTGGTCGCGGACCATGGGAAGGAGAAGGGCAGCATAGATGGACGCATCCACCGCCTACCGGCACTGCGAGAGCGTCGTACGCTCCCAGGCGCGCAACTTCTCGTACGGGATCCGGCTGCTTCCCCCGCCCAAGCGGCGAGCCCTCAGCGCCGTGTACGCGTTCGCCCGGCGGATCGACGACATCGGCGACGACCACGGGGCGCCCGTGGCGGACCGCCTCGCGAAGCTCGCCGGCGAACGCGCGCGGCTCACCGACCCCGGCGCCCATCCCTCCGATCCGGTGCTGGTCGCGCTGGCCGACGCCGCCCGCGGCCATCCGATCCCCATCGAGGTGTTCGGCGAGCTGATCGACGGCTGCGAGGCCGATGTGCGCGGCGAGACCTACGACACCTTCGACGACCTCCTCTGGTACTGCCGCTGCGTCGCCGGCTCCGTCGGCCGCCTGTCGCTCGGCGTGTTCGGGACGGCCGACCCCGCCACGGCCGTGCCGCGCGCCGACGCGCTCGGCGTCGCGCTGCAGCTGACGAACATCCTCCGCGACGTCCGGGAGGACGGGGTGAACGGCCGCGTCTACCTCCCCGCCAAGGACCTCGTCCGGTTCGGGTGCACGCTCGACCGTGACGAGAGGGGCCGGGCGGCCGACGACCCCGACCGGTTGGCGAGCCTCATCCGCTTCCAGGCGGAGCGGGCGGGACGCTGGTACGCCGACGGCCTGAGGCTGCTGCCCATGCTCGACCGGCGCAGCGCCGCGTGCGCCGGCGCGATGGCGGGGATCTACCGGCACCTGCTGCGGCGCATCACGGCCGATCCGCTGGCCGCCCTGGAGACGCGGACGTCCCTGCCCGCCTGGGAGAAGGCGACCGTGTCCGCCATGGCGATGGCCGGGATCCACCGGTGAGCGCCCGCGACGGCGGCCCGGCGGAGGTCGCGATCGTCGGCGGCGGGCTCGCCGGGGTCACCACCGCGCTGGCGCTCCAGGAGGCGGGGGTGCGCGCGACGATCTACGAGGCGCGGCCCCGGCTCGGCGGCGCCACCCACTCGTTCTCGCGGGACGGGCTGACGGTCGACAACGGGCAGCACATCTTCCTGAAGTGCTGCTCGGCGTACCGGGGGCTGCTCGCCCGGCTGGACGCGCTGGACCGCGTGCGCGTCCAGGACCGCTTCGACGTCCGCGTCCTGGCCCCGGACGGTCGCGGCGGACGGCTCCGCCGTGCGGCGTCCACCGGCCGGCTCCGCCGTGCGAAGGCCCCGGGACCGCTGCACCTGCTGCCCGCGCTCGCCGGGTACCGGCTGCTCTCGCCGTCCGACCGGCTGCGGGCGGTCGGCGCGTCGCTGGCGCTCGACCGCGTCGATCCGGCCGACCCGTCGAACGACCGGATCAGCATGGGCACCTGGCTCGCCGAACACGGGCAGGGCCCCTGGGCGCGCGAGGCGCTCTGGGAGCTGTTCGTCACGGCCTCCCTCAACGCCCGCCTGGACGGCGCCGCGCTCGGTCCCGCCGCGTTCGTGTGCCAGACCGCGCTCCTCGGCCGCTCGGACGCCGCCGACATCGGCGTGCCCGCGGTCCCGCTCGGCGACCTGCACGGCACGCTCCCGGCGGCCAGGATCGAGCGGGACGGCGGCCGGATCCGCCTGAACGCGAAGGTCACGGCGATCGACGCCGGGCCGAAGCTCGTCGTGAACGGCTCCCCGGTCGGCGCCGACGCCGTCGTCGTCGCCGTGCCCCACCGGGCGGCGGCCGCGATCGTCCCCGAGGAGGCGGCCCCTGAACGGGCGCGCTGGGGCGGCCTCGGCTCCAGCCCGATCGTCAACGTCCACGTCGTCTACGACCGTCCCGTCCTGCGGGTGGACGGTGCGGACCTGCCCTTCGCCGCGGCGGTCGGCTCGCCCGTCCAGTGGGTGTTCGACCGCACCGCGGTCGGCGGCCTCACCGGCGGCGGCCAGTACCTGGCGGTCTCGGTCTCGGCGGCCGACCGCTGGATCGACACGCCCACCGCCGAGCTGCGCGCGGTGTACCTCGCCGAACTGGAGCGGCTGTTCCCGGCCGCCCGCCGCTCCCGCGTCACCGACTTCTTCGTGACGCGGGAGCGGCACGCGACGTTCCGTCAGAGCCCCGGCAGCGACGCGCTGCGTCCCGCGTCCGCGACCCGGCTGCCGTGGCTGTTCCTCGCCGGCGCGTGGACGGACACGGGCTGGCCCGACACGATGGAGGGAGCCGTGCGCAGCGGTCTGACCGCGGCCCGGCTCGTCCGCCGCCACCTGCACCGGACGACCTCGGAGGTGAGCGGCCGATGACCGCCGTCCCGACCTCGGTCACCGGCGGGCGCGCCCTGGTCGACCAGGCCATGCGCGCCTGCGCGGAACGGCTCGACCCGTGGACCCGCCGCGTCGTCGCCTACCACCTCGGGTGGACCGACGAGAACGGCGAGCCCGCCGCCGCGGGCGGCAAGGCGCTGCGTCCCGCGCTGGCGCTGCTGTCCGCACGGGCCGCCGGCGCGTCCGAGGAGACGGCGCTGCCCGGCGCCGTCGCCGTCGAGTTCGTGCACGCGTTCTCGCTGCTGCACGACGACATCATGGACGGCGACCGGACCCGCCGGCACCGTCCCGCCGCGTGGACGGTGTTCGGCCCGTCCGCCGCCATCCTCGGCGGCGACGCGCTGATGGCGCTGTCGGAGAACCTGCTCCTGGAGCAGCAGACGCGCGGCGCCCACTGGGCGGCGCGCGCGCTGACCGCCGCCACGCAGCGGCTCATCGCGGGCCAGGCGCTCGACATCGGGTTCGAGCAGCGCGACGACGTGACCCTTGAGGAGTGCCTGACGATGGCGGCGGGCAAGACCGGCGCGCTGCTCGCCTGCGCCTGCTCGATCGGGGCGATGCTGGCCGAGGGCCCGCCCGGCTCGTCACCCACCTGACCGGGTTCGGCGCCGAGGTGGGCCTCGCGTTCCAGCTCGTCGACGACCTGCTCGGCATCTGGGGCAGCCCGGACACGACCGGCAAGCCCGTCCTGGCCGACCTGCGGGCGCGCAAGAAGTCGCTGCCGGTCGTGTACGCGCTGAACGCCGGGCGCCCCGAGTCGCGGCGGCTCGCCGCGCTGTACGCCGACCCCGGGCCGCCGTCCGAGGACACCCTGCGGGAGATGGCCCGGCTCGTCGAGGCGGCGGGCGGACGGGACTGGGCCGCCGCCGAGGCCGACCGCCGCGTCGCCGCCGCCGGGCGCCACCTCGACGACGCGGGCGTGGACGATCCCGTGGCCGCCGAGTTCCACGACATCGCGCTGTTCGTCACCTCCCGGGACCACTGACCCGCCGCGCCGGCGAGAAGGGAAGCGCTGCATGACCACCACCGACGTGTCCGGACTCACCGGCGCGGCCGCCGCCGTGGAGGCGGCCCGCGACCACCTGATCGGCCTTCAGTCGCCCGAGGGCTGGTGGAAGGCCGAGCTGGAGACCAACGTCACCATGGACGCCGAGGACCTCCTGCTCCGCCAGTTCCTCGGCATCCGCTCCGACGCCGACACCAAGGACGCGGCGCGCTGGATCCGCTCCCGGCAGCGGGACGACGGCACGTGGGCGAACTTCCACGGTGGCCCGGCCGACCTGTCCACGACGATCGAGGCGTACGTCGCGCTGCGGTTCGCCGGCGACCCGGTGGACGCCGGGCACATGCGCGAGGCCGCCGCGTACGTGCGGGAGGCGGGCGGGATCGAGGGCAGCCGCGTCTTCACCCGCATCTGGCTGGCGCTGTTCGGGCAGTGGTCCTGGGACGACCTGCCGGTCATGCCGCCCGAGCTGATGTTCCTGCCGAGCCGCGTCCCGCTGAACGTCTACGACTGGGCGTGCTGGGCGCGGCAGACGATCGTCCCGCTGACGATCCTCGGGTCGTTGCGTCCCGTCCGGGCGCTGCCGTTCGACCTGCCCGAACTGCGCTGCGGCGTCATGCCGGCCAAGGACGCCCGGGGCTGGGGAGCGGCGTTCAACGCCCTCGACCGCGTCCTGCACGTGTACGAGCGGCGGCCGGTGCGCCCGCTGCGCCGGGCGGCGCTGCGCCGGGCCGCCGACTGGATCATCGCCAGGCAGGAGGCCGACGGCTGCTGGGGCGGCATCCAGCCGCCGTGGGTGTACTCGCTGATGGCGCTGCACGAGCTCGGCTACGGCCTCGACCATCCGGTCATCAGGCGCGGCCTGGACGGGCTCGAACGCTTCACGATCCGCGACGAGCGGGGGCGCCGTCTCGAGGCGTGCCAGTCGCCCGTCTGGGACACGGTGCTCGCCATGAACGCCCTGGCCGACGCGGGCGTGGCCGCCGACCATCCCTCCCTGCTGCGGGCGGCCGAGTGGGTGGTCGGCGAGGAGGTCCGCGGGCCGGGGGACTGGTCGGTGAAGCGGCCGGACGTCCCGCCGGGCGGCTGGGCGTTCGAGTTCGACAACGACGTCTACCCCGACACCGACGACACCGCCGAGGCGATCCTGGCGCTGCGCAGGGCGTCCTTCCCGAAGGCGGAGGAGCCGATCAGGCGGGCCGTCCGCTGGCTGGACGGGATGGCCTCGCGCGACGGCGGCTTCGGCGCCTTCGACGCCGACAACACCCGCGAGCTGTGCACCAAGCTGCCCTTCTGCGACTTCGGCGCCGTCATCGACCCGCCGTCCGCCGACGTCACCGCCCATGTCGTCGAGGCGCTGTCGAAGGAGGGCCTCGCGGAGTCGGCCGTGGTCAGGCGCGCCGTCGTCTGGCTGCTCAGGGCGCAGGAGGCGGACGGCTCGTGGTTCGGGCGCTGGGGAGCGAACCACCTCTACGGAACGGGCAGCGTGGTGCCCGCGCTCGTCGCGGCCGGGGTCCGTCCCGGCAGGCCCGCGATCCGGCGCGCCGTGGTCTGGCTGGAGGACCACCAGAACCCGGACGGCGGCTGGGGCGAGGACCTGCGCTCCTACGACGACCCCGCGTGGATCGGGCGGGGCGGGTCCACCCCGTCGCAGACGGCCTGGGCGCTGCTGGCGCTGCTCGCCGCCGGCGAGCGCACCCCGGCCGTGGAGGCCGGCGTGCGGTGGCTCGTCGACCACCAGCGCCCGGACGGCAACTGGGACGAGGACCAGTTCACCGGCACCGGCTTCCCCGGCGACTTCTACATCAACTACCACCTGTACCGGCTGGTCTTCCCCGTCAGCGCCCTCGGCCGCTACCTGGACGGCGCGACATGAGGCGGGCGCGCGGGCCGGTGGAGGCCACCGAGTTCACCCTGCACAAGGAGGTCCGGACACCATGAGCATGCCGCTCCGCCAGAGCCTTCGCATCGGGGGCTACATCCTCCGCAACAAGCTGCGCGGCCGGGAGAAGTTCCCGCTCATCGTCGAGCTGGAGCCCCTGTTCGCCTGCAACCTCGCCTGCGCCGGCTGTGGGAAGATCCAGCACCCGCACGACGTGCTGAAGAAGCGCATGCCGGTCGAGCAGGCCATCGCCGCCATCGAGGAGTGCGGCGCGCCGATGGTCTCCATCGCGGGCGGCGAGCCGCTCATGCACCCGCAGATCGACGAGCTGGTGAACGAGCTCGTCCGGCGCAAGAAGTTCGTCTTCCTGTGCACGAACGCGCTGCTGATACCCAGGAAGATCGACAAGTTCACGCCGTCGCCGTACTTCGCGTGGGCGGTGCACATCGACGGCCTGCGCGAACGCCACGACGAGTCCGTCTGCAAGGACGGCGTCTTCGACGACGCGGTCGCGGCCATCAGGGAGTGCAAGCGGCGGGGGTTCCGCGTCACCACCAACACGACGATCTTCAACACGGACACGCCGCAGACCGTCATCGACGTCATGAACTACCTCAACGACGACCTCGAGGTCGACGAGATGATGATCTCGCCCGGCTACGCCTACGACAAGGCGCCCGACCAGGACCACTTCCTCGGCGTCCAGGAGACGCGGGAGCTGTTCCGCAAGGCGTTCGGGAACGGCAACCGCAAGCGGTGGCGCTTCAACCACTCGCCTTTGTTCCTGGACTTCCTGGAAGGCAAGGTCGACTTCCCCTGCACGGCCTGGGCGATCCCGTCCTACTCCCTCTTCGGCTGGCAGCGTCCCTGCTACCTGATGTCGGACGGCTACGCGCAGACCTACCGGGAACTCCTGGACGAGACCGACTGGGACTCCTACGGAAGGGGACGCGACTCCCGCTGCGCCAACTGCATGGCCCACTGCGGTTACGAACCCACGGCCGTCTTCTCGACCCTCGGCTCCCTGAAGGAGTCCTTGCGGGCCGTCCGCTCCGTCTGACCCGTCTCGCTCCCCGGCCCGTTCCGCCCGGCACCGGCGATCCGCCGATGCCGGGCGTTCCCGGGGCTTTCCGGGCGGTCTACTTGAGGGACGTCGGCCGGTACGCCTTGTACTCGTCGTCCGAGGACAGCCCGTAGTCGAGCGTCCGGTGGTCGGTTCCGTACCGGCCGCGCTGCTCGTAGGCCCAGTACGACGAGTGGTCCTTGTCGGCCCACTTCTCGAAGATGACGACGTGCCGGGTGGTGTTGCTGCCCAGGGCGTCCATGACGAGGTCGCCCTTCTTCAGCTCGGACATCTCGATGCGCTCGGTGTACCGCGACGAGGTGAGGCCGACGGTGTTCGTCCCGGGCTTGGACAGCCCCAGAGCCATGGACACGTAGCCCGAGCAGTCGGTGCGGTAGCCGTTGTGCGTGCTGGTCTGGCTGTAGGGGATCCGCTGGTCGGAGTGCGGATGCCAGGTCTCGGCCCGCGTGATGACCTTGGACCGATCGTCCGGCTCCGGCTCGGCGGCCTGCTTCTGGGGCTCGGCCTTCGTCGACGGCTCGGCCTTCGCCGGCGCCTTGAACTCCTTGTGGACCTGGGCCTGTGCTCTGACCTGCTCCTGCGGCGCGGTCCGCTGCTTCGGCACGGTCTGGACGGCGGCGACCGTCTCGGTGGACGCGTGCTGCAAGGTCGTCGGCACGGCCGCCGTCACGCCGAGGACGGCGAGACCCGTCAGCGTGGCCGTGGCCCAAGGGTTGGGCCGGGGAAAACGCGAGGGCTTGTTGTGCTTGCCTTTCAAAGGGGGGCTCCTTGCTTCCATGTGCCGCCTACCGGGTTAGCTGACGGGTTCGGACGTGGAAGTCGCCCTACGGCCTGAGCAGGCCGATTCACCCCAGTGCGGGTTGGGTCCCCGGCTCCGCGCCATGGCGGACTCGGCGGGTGCCGCTGAGAGAGAGCGGCGCTGACGATGTGCGGCCCGGTCGACGAAGGGGGTCGCGGGCCTTGTTGCGCGGGGATGGCACCCCGGCCCACCTGAGTGGGACAAAACGCCTGGAAGGCGTCTCGAAGTGGCAAAGGTACTGAAATCACCAAGAGACGGCAAGGTCCTCGCAGATCATTTCCGCAGCTCAGTGCCCTGCCGACCCGCGCGAAGCCCGCCGCCCAGGGGGGATCCGAGGGATCGGCCGGTTTTCGCCGCACCCATAGACGGAGGAGAAACCTCCAGTTACTATCTGGAGGGGAATCCTTCGTTTAATGGGAGGTGGGTTCCATGACCGCCATCAAGGCGCGGACCGCGTCCGGCCCGTCCGCGGGCGCCCCGAACCGGCGCTGGGCGGCGCTGGTCGTGATCGCCGTCGCGCAGCTGATGATCGCCCTCGACGCCACGATCGTGAACATCGCGCTGCCGACGGCCCAGCACGCGCTCGGCTTCGGCGACGCCGACCGGCAGTGGGTGATCACCGCCTACACCCTGCCCTTCGCCGGGCTGCTCCTGCTCGGCGGCCGGATCGCCGACCTGGTCGGGCGGCGCCGCAGCTTCCTGGCCGGGCTGGCGGGGTTCGCGATCGCCTCGATGATCGCCGGGGCCGCGCCCGGCTTCGAGGTCCTCGTGGTCGGGCGCGCCTTGCAGGGGGCGTTCGCCGCGCTGCTCGCGCCCACCGCCCTGTCCCTGCTGGCGGTGACGTTCACCGAACCCAAGGAGCGCGCGAAGGCGTTCGGCGTGTACGGCGCCGTGGCGAGCAGCGGCGCGGCGGTCGGGCTGCTGCTCGGCGGCGGGCTGACCCAGTACGCCGACTGGCGCTGGTGCCTGTACGTCAACGTCGCGATCGCCGCGGCCGCGTCGGTGGCGGGACGCATCGTCCTTCCGGCGCCGCCGAGCTTCCCCGGGTCGCGCCTCGACTGGATCTCCGCCGTCCTCGTCACCGGCGGCCTGGCGGCCGTCGTGTACGGTGCGGGCGAGGCCGCCCCGCACGGCTGGGACGCGTGGCAGACCACCGCGCCGATGGGAATCGGCGCCCTGGCCCTCGCCCTGTTCGTCGTGCGCCAGGCCACGCACGGCGCGCCGCTGCTGCCGCTGCGGATCCTCGCCGACCGCAACCGGGCCGGCGCCTACGTCGCGGTGGCCACCGCGGTCGTCGGCGCCTTCGGGGTCTTCCTCACGCTCACCTACTACCTCCAGGTGGTCGCGCACTTCTCCCCGATGCGCACCGGGCTGGCGTTCCTGCCGATGGCCGTCGCGAACTCCGCGAGCGGCTACCTGGTCGGCGCCCGGCTCACCGGGCGCGTGCCCGCCCGGCTGCTGATCGCCGGCGGCCTGCTCATCGCCGCGGCCGGGCTGGCCGTCCTCACCCGGCTCGACGCGGGCAGCGGCTACGCCACCGCCGTCGTCCCGGTCGAGGTCCTGCTCGGGATCGGCATGGGCGCCGCCTTCCCGCCGGCGTTCTCACTGGCGACCGCGGGCGTCTCCCCGCGCGAGGCCGGGGTCGCCGCCGCCGTCGTCAACGCCGCGTCCCAGATGGGCGGGTCGATCGGGACTGCCGTCGTCAACACCGTCGCGATCGGCGCGACGGCGGGCTACCTGCGCGAGCACGGCCCCGACGGCTCACGCGTGAGCGCCCTCGTGCACGGCTACACCACCGCGGCGACCGTCTCGGCGCTGGCCCTGACGACCGTGGCCGTCCTGGTGATGCTCCTCATCCGCACCCCGGCGCCGTCGGACACGACCACCGAGCACAGTTCCCGATGAGCACCGTCCCTTCCCCTGAGCGCACCTTCGAGAGGACGCCCAGGGGAAGCCGGCCCGCCGCAGGCGTGCCGCCGGTCTTCGAAGGCACGGGAGCGGTCTTGGAAACGGGTGGCGGGTCAGAGGCCCAGCTGGGCGGCGGCCAGAGCGGTACCCTCCACGCGGGCGGCGATCTTCGCGAAGGCCGTGTCGCGGGACGTGGAGGTGTCGTCGGCGAACGGGGAGAAGCCGCAGTCGTCGCAGGTGCCGAGGCGGTCGACGGGCAGGTGGCGGGCGGCGGCGAGGACGCGGTCGCGGATCTGCTCGGGCGTCTCGACGCGGGGGTCGATGGGGTCGACGACGCCGACGAAGACGCGGGCGTCCGCGGGCAGGTGGTCGGCCACGATGGCCAGGATCCGGTCGGGGTCGGGCTCGCTGGCCAGCTGGAGGTAGAAGGCGCCGGCCTTGAGCTGGAAGAGCTTGGGCAGCAGCCCCGCGTAGTCGACGTCGAGGCTGTGCGTGGAGTCGAGGTCGCCGCCCGGGCAGACGTGCACGCCGATCCGGGCGCGCTCGTCGGCGGAGAAGCGCTCCAGGACCCGGTTGTTGAGCGCGATGAAGGCGTCCAGAACGCCGCCGCTGGGGTCGAGCTTGAGCGACAGGCGCCCCTCGGTGAAGTCGAGCTGCACCACGTGGGCGCCCGCGTCCAGGCAGGAGCGGATGTCGGACTCGGCCTCGTTGACCAGGTCGTCCAGGAACATCTCGCGCGGGTAGCCGTCGATGCCGTCGGCCGGGTACAGCAGGCTCAGCGCCGAGGGCGCGATCACGGCCTGCTTGACCGGCGCGGTCGCGTGGCGCTGGGCGGCCCGCAGGTAGTCCACGGCGTGGCCGGTGTAGCGGAACGGGCCCGCCGTCAGCCGCGGCAGCTGCCGCTGGTGTCCGTCGGCGAACGGGATGACCGCGCCGTCGGGGGCCAGGTCCGCCAGACCCGCGATCGGGTAGGTGGCGAAGCTCGGCTTGGACTGCTCGCCGTCGGTCACCACCGGAGAGCCGAGCTCCTCCAGCCGGCGGAGGGTGTCGCGCACGGCGCGCTCCTGGGCGGCGGACAGCTCGGTCGGCGAGGCGGCGAGCAGTTCCTGGGGACGCGGGATGCTGCCGATGGGCTCAGTGGGGAGGGGCATACACCGAGGTTACGCTACTCAAAGTATCGACAGAAGCGCTGAACGTGACCAGAGGTGGCCGTGGGATTCCGCGGTGGCGTCACGGCGGGGACCGTGGGAGCCCGTGCGCCGGTAGCATTCGCGGGTGGCTGATGGGGGAGTGCCGATCGGGCCGCCGGTTTCGGCGGACATGGATCCCCGGCGGATCCACACCGCGCTGAGCCTGCTGGCGGACCGGCGCTGGCGGACGCTCGGCGAGCTGGTCAGGGAGACGGGAGCGCCGCGGCGTTC
Source organism: Actinomadura sp. NPDC023710 (assembly GCF_040639875.1). Classification (NCBI taxonomy): domain Bacteria; kingdom Bacillati; phylum Actinomycetota; class Actinomycetes; order Streptosporangiales; family Thermomonosporaceae; genus Actinomadura; species Actinomadura sp. NPDC023710. Next base: position 33,657 of record NZ_JBFAGB010000050.1, on the reverse strand, counting down.
GGTGGAGTCGCTGCTGGCCGGGCTCTCGCTGGAGCACGCCGGCGGCGACCGGTTCCGCCTCACCCCGGAGCAGGGCGGCGAGATCGCCGAGTCGCTGCGCACCGGGTACCGTCCGCTCGACCCGGCCGACCCGGTGGGGCACCTGCTGCCCGAGTACGCCGCCGTGGTGGAGCGTGTGGCCGGGCTGATCGAGCGGGCGCCGCGGGCGCGGCACGTCCTGGACCACGTGTCGGCCACGCCGGAGACGGTGGTCCGGCGGGCGCTGCTCCTGGGGGCGCGGTTCTGGCTGCCGGGCACGCGCCTGCTGTGCGTGGGAGACCACGATCTGACCTCGCTGGCCGTCGGGCTGGTCCATCCGGGCGTGCAGACCACCGTCGTGGACGTCGACGAGCGGATCCTGGCCTACATCGACGCGTGCGCCGCCGAACTGGGGGCGGACGTGCGCACCCGCTGGGCGGATCTGAGGTTGGGGCTGCCCCCGTCCGCCGTCGAGTACGCGGATCTGGCGGTGACCGACCCCCCGTACACGCCGGAGGGCGTCGGACTTTTCGTGGCCCGGGCGGTGCAGGGGCTACGTGACCAGGGGCAGGGCCGGGTCCTGCTGGCCTACGGGGCGAGCGACCGCACGCCGATGCTCGCGCTGAAGGTCCAGCAGGCGCTGCAGGAACTGAACCTCGTGAGCGAGGCCGTCTACCCGGACTTCAACGCCTATTTCGGCGCGGAGGCGATCGGTTCGCGCGCCGACCTGTACCTCCTGCGGCCGACCGGAAAGAGCCTGCCGGCCGCCGCCGCCCGCGCCGACCGGTTCGCCACCGCCATCTACACCCAGGGGCCCCAGGCGGTCGAAGCCCGGACCGCGGTGCAGGCGTCGCCCGACGACGTCGCCGATCTGCGCCCGGACGTCCTGGTCGGGGACTGGCCCAAGCAGGTGCTCCCACAGGTGCCGCGCGTGCGGCTGACGACCTGGCTGGCCAAACCGTACGCCGCGCGGGTGCGTCACGCGGCCGTCGCGCTGCCCCCGGGGCTGGAGGGCGCCCTGGTCCGCGTGCTGCTGGCCACGCGCGCCGAGCACGTGCGGGTGTTCCTGGCCGAGCCTCCCGGCGACCTCGTGGACGAGGCCGCGTCACTGGCGGGCCTGTACGAGCTGACCCGGCGCGGCTCGACCGTGGAGGCGGCGCGCACTTCGTCCGACACGGCCGACCAGGCGCAGCGGATCGTGCGCGCCATCATGGACCGGGCGCACGGGAAGGTCGCCAACGTCTGGCGCGACGCCCTGATCGACGCGCACACCGGCCTGACCAAGCGCCAGGCCCGCACGGTCGTGGCCGACGCCGCTCCCTGGGCGCGAGACGTCACTTTGCTGGAACTCCCGCTCCACCGGCTGAGCGACCTGCCCGCCGCCGTGCGCACCTCCCTGAACCTCGCCACGACGGCATCGGGTAGTGAGGACACCCGGTAACAGCCCCTTCAGCAGGGTTCGGGTCGCGGCGGTATGAGCGCCCCCGAGCATCTGGCGGATGCTCAGGGCCAGGACCCGCACGTCGGGGCGTCCGACGAGGGCTTGGCCGGTGCTGCGGGTCGCCGACGACGCCGAGGCGACCCTCCCCGCCGCGAACCGCGCCCCGTACGGGCTGACCTCGGCGGTCTTCGGACGCGATCTGGACCGTACTCTGGCGGTGGCCGGCCGGCTCCGCGCGGGGCAGGTCACCGTCGACCACCGGTAGCCGCATCCGCCGTTCGGCGGAGCGCCGGGCACCGTCAGCGGTCACGGCCGGCTGGGCGGCCGCTTCATGCGCGGAGACCGTCACGGGGATCCCGTCGATCTCCGTCGGCCTGACCCCGTCCTGGCGCTGAGGCAAAGGAGCCGACGATGAACGATCCGGTGGCGACGGCCACGCACTCCGGGGTGCTGGAGGAGGTCGAGCGGCGGGTGCTGTGGCTGTCCACGGCCATCGTGCACCACGCCAACCGCGTCCGGCCCAACCCGTCCGGGCTGAAGGTGGGCGGCCACCAGGCGTCCTCGGCGTCGATCGCGTCCATCATGACGGCGCTGTGGTTCCGCCACCTGGGGCCGCAGGACCGCGTCTCGGTCAAGCCGCACGCCTCCCCCGTCCTGCACGCGATCAACTACCTGCTCGGTGAGCTGGACGAGCGGTACCTGACGACCCTGCGCGAGTTCGGCGGGCTGCAGAGCTACCCGAGCCGGACCAAGGACCCCGACCCCGTCGACTACTCCACCGGATCGGTGGGCATCGGGGCCACCGCGCCGATCTGGGGCGCGGTCGCCCGCCGTTACGTGGAAGGGGCGCCCGCGGGCCGGCAGTACTCCCTGGTCGGCGACGCGGAACTGGACGAGGGTGCCGTCTGGGAGGCGATCCTCGACCCGGGCGTGGCCGAGCTGGGCGAGATCGTGTGGATCGTCGACCTCAACCGGCAGTCCCTCGACCGCGTCGTCCCGTACCTGGCCGCGCACCGGCTGAAGGGCATGTTCGCCGCCGCCGGCTGGCAGGTGCTGACGCTGAAGTACGGCCGGCTGCTCACCGAGCTGTTCGACCGCCCCGGCGGCGAGGACCTGCGCGCCCGCATCGACGCGATGCCCAACCCGGAGTACCAGCGCCTGCTGCGCTGCGACGCCGGCGAACTCCGCGACCGCCTCCCCGGCGGCAGCGAGCCCGTCGCCCGCCTGATCGCGGAACTCGACGACGCCACGCTCCTCGCGGCCCTCCGCAACCTGGGCGGCCACGACCTCGGCACCCTGGCGGAGGCGTTCGACGCCATCGACGACACCCGGCCGACCGTGATCTTCGCGTACACGGTCAAGGGCCGCGGCCTGCCCAGCGAGGGCCACCCGCAGAACCACTCCTCGCTCCTCACCGCCGACCAGATCGCCGAGCTCGCGCCCCGCCTGGGCGCCGACCCGGACGCCCCCTGGGCCCGTTTCGAGGACGGATCGGCGGCCGCCCGCCTGTGCGCCGACACCGCGACGCGGCTGCCCCGGCCCCCCGCCGCGCCGCAGGCACCGCCCCCGGTGCCGGACGACATCGGCCGCACCCCCAAGGGCACCGCCACCACGCAGGCCGCCCTCGGCCGCCTGCTCCTCGACCTCACCCGCGAGGCCCCCGACGCCGCCGCCCGCGTCGTCACCGTGAGCCCGGACGTCAGCTCCAGCACCAACCTCGGCGGCTGGGTGAACAAGGTCGGCGTCTGGTCGACCTCCGAACGCCGCGACTGGTTCGCCGACGACGGCGAGACGATCCTGCACTGGCGGGAAGGCCCCGCGGGCCAGCACATCGAGCTCGGCATCGCCGAGACCAACCTGGTCGGCCTCCTCGGCGAACTCGGCGCCACCTGGAGCCGCTGGAACCGTCCCCTGCTCCCCATCGGCGTCCTGTACGACCCGTTCGTCGGCCGCGCGCTCGAACCCTGGTCTTTCGGCATCTACGCGGGCGGGCAGTCGATCCTGATCGGCACCCCGTCCGGGGTGACGCTGGCCCCCGAGGGCGGCGCCCACCAGTCCATCGTCACCCCGTCGATCGGCGTGGAGCAGCCGGGCTGCGTCGCCTACGAGCCCGCGTTCGTCCTCGACACCGAATGGACGCTGCTCGCGAGCATGGCCCGCCTGGGCCGCCCCGACGGCGGCTCCGCCTACCTGCGCCTGTCGACCCGCCCGGTCGACCAGACCCTCGCCGCGGTCCCGGCCGACCCGGCGTCCCGCGAACGCCGCCGCCGCCAGGTGATCGCCGGTGCCTACCCGCTGCGCCGCTCCGCCCGTCCCGCCGTGACCATCGCGGCGATGGGCGCCCTCGTCCCCGAGGCCCTGGCCGCCGCCGACCGCCTGGAGCAGGCGGGCGTCGGCGCGGACGTGGTCTGCGTGACCAGCCCCGGCCTGCTCTTCCAGGCCCTCCGCTCCCGCCAGGGCCAGGACGACGCCCCGAACTGGATCCTGGACCAGGCGTTCCCCGCCTCACGCGCCACCCCGCTGGTCACCGTCCTGGACGGCCACCCCCACACCCTGGCCTTCCTGGCCGGCGTGAACAACGTCCCCTGCACGACCCTGGGCGTCACCACCTTCGGCCAGTCCGGCTCCATAGAAGACGTGCACCGCCACCACGGCATGGACACGGACTCGATAATCCGCGCGGCCCTGGACCTCCACTCCCCGTGAACCGCGCAGGGGATCGATCAGGAATCGAGAAGTGCCCACCCCTGGTCCTTACGTAGCGTGATCCTCACAAGGCGGAAGCAGGGGGCCGACCGGCTCACCCACGCCGATGTGCCCGCCCGAACCGGTCGCCGGTTCGGGCGGCACCCACCACGCACACAAGGGGACAAGACATGAAGGCGCACGTGAGCTCGATCCTGCTGGGCGTCCGGGACCTGGACCGGGCCAAGCAGTTCTACACCGAGGGGCTCGGCTGGAAGATCCAGAATGACTACGGCATCTCGGTGTTCTTCGAATCGGACGGAGCCTCGCCCGTCGGCTTCTACGGCCGCGAAGGTCTCGCCGACCAGGTGGGCACGAGCCCGGACGGCAGCGGCTTCAGCGGGCTGGTGCTCACCTACGTCGTCCGCAGCGAGGCGCGGGTCGACGAGGTCATGGCGGAGGCCGAGAAGGCCGGCGCCACGATCCTCAAGCCCGCCGGCGCCCTGCCGTGGGGCGGGTACGGCGGCACCTTCGCCGACCCGGACGGCTACATCTGGAGCCTCGGCTACAGCGCCCAGGGAGCCGACCAGCCCTACGCGGAGTGACCACGCGCCGGTCCGGCGTCGCCACCGCGGCGCGACGCCGGACCGTCGCACATCGAACGAGGCCCCGCTCCCGTCCCTTGGCCACGGGCCCCCATCCCATCCGGAGAAGCTCACACTGCGTGTTCTAATGATCACGTCAGGGGCGGCTTTCGGTGGGGCAGGGGATGCACATCTCGGAGGATCCGGACGGTCGGAACACCGTCACGAGACGGGGCGGCCTCACCTGGCGAGTCCTGGCGGGATGGCTGGTGGGGATCACGGCCGCCCTCGCGGTCACCGGCATCGCGCTCGACAGGGAGACCGGCCTGGCCCCGTTCCTGGTCTTCCTGCCCACCTTGATCGCCGGCCGCGGGACCGTCCGGCAGACCGCGGTCGCCTCCGTGTGGACGGTCCTGGTCATCGCCGGCTCGCTGATCCGCAGCCCCCTCCCCACCCTTGCGGCCAACACGAGCGTGATCGCTTTCGCCCTCGTGCTCGACGGCCTGAGCGTCATCCAGGCGGTCCGGCGCGTCCGCCAGGAAAGGGAGATCAGCCGGCTCCGTTCCGCGGCCGCCGCCCTGCAGCGCCAGATCCTGCGCCCGTTCCCCCTCGAAACCGACGAACTGGTCGTCCACGGCCTGTACGAGCCGGTCGAGGAGGACAGCATGGTCGGTGGCGACGTCTACGAGGCCCTGCCGACACCGTTCGGCAGCCGCGTCCTCATCGCCGACGTCCAGGGCAAGGGCCTGCCCGCCATCAGCGCCGCCTTCGCGGTACTCAACTCGTTCCGTGAAGCGGCCCTGGCCGAGCTCACTCTCAGCGCCGTCGTCGAGGCCCTGGAGAACTCGGTGCGGCGGCACAACTCCTTCGCCGCCCAAGCAGGCGAGGAACAACGCTTCGTCACGGCGCTCATCCTCGACATCGGCTCGGGAACAAAGGCCCAGGCCATCAACTGCGGCCACATTCCGCCCTACCTGCTGACCGAGCAAGAAGCCGGCCAGGTCCCCCTGGGAGAGGCATCCCTACCACTCGGCCTGGCCTCCCTCAGCCCCGAGCCACGGACCGTCGCGGCCTTCAACTTCCCAGGCGATTCCACACTCCTCCTGTGCACCGACGGCGTCACCGAAACCCGGAACCCGTCCGGCGCCTTCTTCCCACTGACAGAGCGCCTGGCCGCCTGGAAGCACCTGCCTCCCGAGGAGATCGCACCGACCGTCCATGATGAGCTGAAGGACTACGCAAAAGGCAGGCTGGCGGACGACAGGGCACTCCTCGTAATCCACAGAAGCCCCACCAAGCCCCCTCTCCAACCACCGCCCGGATCGCGCCGAACATCCCACCAGGCCCGGGCGTAGAAAGAGCCGCCGCAACACATCGCCGGACAGTTCTCATTCCGGATTTCCAGCCGAGCTGCCTCGTCCTGGAGCGTCCTCGCCCGCGCTCTGCTTCGGCATTGCGGTGCGCGGCACGACGCCGTCCTTCGGGCAGCGCGTCGTAGGTGGCGGGGCTGTCGTCCGGGCGGCGAGGGTCATCGCCACCGCGACGTTCGTCCTATCCAGTCCTACTTGTTATTAAAAGTACCTACATGTCCCATATCTCGCGGCAGTCTGACAGACAGGGCATTGCCGATCGCCGCCGACCAGCGACGGTCCAATGAGAGCGACCGCCAGAAAGAGCGGTCAACAAAGAAAATTCGGAGGACCCAGCGTGGTTACCAAACGACGCGTGACCGTCGGGCTGCTCATCTTTGCGCTGATGGCATTGCTCGCAAGCCTCTACAGTCGCGGGATCGCCGACAACGGGCCGCTGACTTACGCCGAGGTCTGCGCGAAGGAAGAGAAGAAGCTGGCGGACCTGCCCGGCACCGAGGCCCTGACGCGGGCCCTGGAATCCCGACGGACGTCGGAAGACGTCTACGCCGTCATCTGGGTCGACGTCCATCTTCTCCAGGCGCCCGGCTGCCCCGGCAGTACCGAAGCCGATCCCCAGTCCCTGGCGATCGACAAGTACATGCTGGTCGACGCGATCGACAAGGGCGGGCCGGCAGTGCTGAGCAAGACCATCTACCGGCCGGTCGCTTCGGAACTCGCGGCCCTGGTCCACATCTCCGGTACGAAGGACACCGCGTGGGCCAGGTTCGACCGGCTGATGAAAAAGGTCGACGGGGATCTCGCGAAGACCGGCATCGGCGGGAACGGCCCGCTGAGCGACACCTCGGTATCCGGCTACCTGTTCGTCGGAGGCCACGGGTACGGTCACTGGCGCTGACCGGCACCTCGCGGGTCGATCCTCGCCGATGAACTCCTCCCGGCGTCACTGACGGCGCCGGGACGCCAGCCGAGGGCGGGACGGATCACAACGATCCGCCCCGCCCTTCCTCGTCGTGCGAGCCCCTCTTCCGCGACAGGCATGGGGCATGCGCGGCGAAGGCCTCATTGGAATCGCGACACAAAGTCTGCGAGGAAGTAGATGGAAGGGATGGGACGGCTGGAACTCGCCGACGGTGCTCCTGAAGATCTACGCCAAGGTCATCACCGGTCACGGCCACATGTGGAAGGCACGCACAGACGACGCCCTAGGCAGTTAGGTGCTGGAACACAAATGGAACACGCGCCACGGCATACGGCGTTCGGCGGTGGCATCTGAAGTCACATGGCCCAGGAACGAAAAGAGCCGGTTTCCGCAACTCAAGCGCAGGAACCCGCTGGTCGTCTGAGGTGCCCCCTGCAGGATCCGAACACGCGCACACGGCTCCGGAGGGCGCTGACCTCCTACCCGCTTTGCGGCTCCTGACCTGCTCCAATCCTCCTACTCCCAGACTCACCTACCGTCGTCGTTCCGGGTACGTTCCGGATCTTGATCAGCCCGCTGGCCGTCCGTCTCGGTGGGGCATGCCATCCTTCCGACCTTGAGTGCGCGGGCGCGCTCGCCTGTGTTCTCCGATCGGATTCGCTCGGCCAGGCAGTCTCGATGGGAGATGACCGTGTGGCTTCCTGGGCCGTCGTTGCTCCGAACTTCCAGGGCAACGCCGTCGCCTCCCCGACTCAACGTGGCCTGCTCGCCGCAGAAGTCGCACGGCCAGGCGAAGCTCTCCACATCCGCGGCCCGTATGCTGAGCCGGATATAAGCGGGCGGGTGCCACCGGCGGACTTGCTGAACGACTGCGTTGATCTCTGTGCCGACCGGAGGATAGAGGCTCAGCAACTCCTCGTGACTGCTCACCGTTCGGCTGAACTGCTCAATCATGTCGATCGACGCACCGAGATCTTCGTGCCCGATCACTTTCACTATCACGCCCCAGGGGTGATGGCTGATGACTTTGGCTCGCACTCGCTGACCAGGTATGAGAGCGAGACTGGCGGTCTCGAAGCGGTCCACGGTCGACATCATCTCAACGCACGGGGCTTCGTCGGCCTGGCCGTCCACCAGCCGTCACTGACGCGATGACCTGTCCGGCGGGTGCATTCGCGCGTGGACGAGCTCCACGTGACGGCTCAACTCGGGGGTGCCGGCTACCCAGGTCGCCGAGTGGGCCGGTCACAGCGTGGAGGTCCTGCAGCGGATCTACGCGCACTGCCTCGATGGCGAGGACGGTCTCTGGTTCGAACGGATGGATGCGGCGCTACGCCGCTAGCCTGAGCCCCGGTTCCGCACCGGGGCTCTTTCCTTGGGGGTGACCTGGGCAGATGGCCTTGACCGCGTTCCGCGTATGTTCCGGGAACCGCGACAATCAGCGGCTTTCGCTGGCACTTGGCTGCATATGCAACAAACCCCGGCGACAGGCTAAGTGCCTGGTCAACCGGGGTTCTCGCTGGTCGTCTGAGGTGCCCCCTGCAGGATTCGAACCTGCGCACACGGCTCCGGAGGCCGTTGCTCTATCCCCTGAGCTAAGGGGGCGCGACGCGGTATGAGGTTACCAGGGTTGGCGGGGTGACGCGCACGGGGAGGTTTGCCGTGCGTTCGGGGGGTGGAGTGGGCTAACTTCGAGGCCGTGACCGAGCCACTGGGACGCGTGCTGGTCGTCGATGATGACGAGGTGATCCGCCAGCTCATCGCCGTGAACCTGCAACTGGAGGGGTTCGAGGTGTCGACCGCGGTGGACGGTCAGGACTGCCTGGACAAGGTGGTGGAGGCCGGGCCGGACGTGATCACGTTGGACGTGATGATGCCCCGGCTGGACGGGTGGGTCACCGCGGTGCGGCTGCGGGAGGACCCGAGGACCGCGCACATCAAGGTCGTGATGATCACGGCACGGGCGCAGGAGCACGATGTGCGGCGGGGGTACGAGATCGGTGTCGACGCGTATGTGACGAAGCCGTTCGACCCCAATCAGCTGATCCAGACGGTGCGGAAACTGGCCGCGGGGTCCAGATAGTGGTCGGCTAGTCTCACCAGGGTGACTCCAGGGGATGCTCTCGTGCGCGCGGTACGGGACGCCGTGGACGCGGGGGAGATCGATGTCGCCGTTCCCGAGCAGGTCGTGGTGTTCGGGCGGGGCGGCGGGGTCTTCGAGAGTCCGGTGGCGCTGAGGCTCGGCGTCGATCCGTGGGTGATCGCGCGGCGGGTCGGGGGGAGTGTCTCCGGGCCCGGGTTCGTCAGGGTCATGGTGGGGCCCGAGCTGGTGGAGGTCATTCGGCGTGATCCTGGTTACGGGGTCGCGCGGGTGCCGCCGGGCGGGTGGAGCGAGTGGCCCCGGACGTTCGAGAATCCGGGGTTCTCGGTGCGTTATGCCTACGCGCGGGCCTGTTGGGTGGGGCGCTGGGCGCGGGAACTCGGGGTCGGGGCCGGGCCGTTCGAGGGTGGTGCGGAGGAGCTCTTGGGGGCGTTGGGGGACGTTCCCGGACGGGCCGCGCAGGCGGAGCGGGAACGCGACGCCAGGCCCCTGATGTTGTGCTTGGAGAGCGTGGCCGGGGCGTACCACGAGGTGCACGAGCGCTGTCCCGCGCTGCCCGTGGGCGATGAGGAGCCTCGGGCGGCGCATGCGGGACGGGTCGGCTTGGCGGAGGCCGTCAAGGTCGTCCTCGGCAACGGGCTGAACATGATCGGTGAGACCCCTAGAGAGCGGATATGAGTCGAGTACACCCTGCTGGGCCGCGGCATGCCGACGTCCTGCCGGAGGATCATCCGGTCGGGCCGGCGGAGGACCTGAACGCCCTCGAGTCTTCTGTGTGGCCGCGGAACTCCAAGCGGGAGGAGGGCGTCCTCACCGTCGGGGGAGTGGACGTCAGGGACCTGGCGAAGGAGTACGGGACGCCCCTCTACGTCTATGACGAGGAGGACGTCCGGAGCCGCGCCAGGGAGTACGTGGCGGCGTTCCACGACGGGGACGTCCACTATGCGGGCAAGGCGTTCCTGTGCACGGCCGTCGCGCGGTGGCTGAAGGAGGAGGGGCTCGGCCTCGACGTGTGCAGCGGGGGCGAGCTGGCCGTGGCGCTCGCGGCAGGGTTTCCTACCGAGCGCATCACGTTGCACGGGAGCAACAAGGCGCCCTGGGAGCTGAAGAGGGCCCTGGAGGTGGGGGTCGGACGGATCGTTCTCGATTCGTTCGAGGAGATTGCCCGGGTGGGGTACCTCGCCCAGGAGATGGGTGTCCGGCCCAAGGTGATGGTGCGCGTCACCACGGGTGTTGAGGCGCACACCCACGAGTTCATCGCCACTGCGCACGACGACCAGAAGTTCGGGTTCTCCAGGAATTCCGGGGCCGCCCTGGAGGCGGTCAGGCGGGTCCTGGAACTGGAGCGGCTCGAACTGGTGGGGCTGCACAGCCACATCGGGTCGCAGATCTTCGAGGTGGACGGGTTCGAGGTGGCCGCGCACCGGCTGGCCGAGCTGCTGGTGGCCATCCGGGACGAGCACGGGATCGAGCTTCCGGAGCTGGACCTGGGCGGCGGCTACGGCATCGCGTACGTGCCGGGCGAGGAGCCGCACGATCCGAAGTCGATCGCGGACGGGCTGCGCGGCATCGTGGCGCGCGAGTGCCGGGCGTACGGGCTGTCGATGCCGCGGCTGACCGTGGAGCCGGGACGGGCGATCATCGGCCCGGGCGGCGTCACGCTGTACGAGGTCGGGACGGTCAAGGACGTCGAGGGCCTGCGCACGTACGTGTCGGTGGACGGCGGCATGTCCGACAACCTGCGCACGGCCCTGTACGGCGCCGAGTACACCGGGGCGCTGGCGAGCAGGTCGTCCGACGCCGCCCCCATGCTCAGTAGGCTTGTCGGCAAGCACTGCGAGAGCGGCGACATCGTGGTGCGGGACCTGTGGTTCCCCGAAGATCTTGCGGCGGGGGATCTGGTGGCGGTGGCGGCGACCGGTGCGTACTGTCGGTCGATGGCCAGCAACTACAACCATGTCCCGAAGCCCGCCGTGGTGGCGGTGAGGGAGGGCAGGTCGCGCGTGATCGTCCGGCGGGAGAGCGCGGAGGACCTGCTGCGGCTCGATGCGGAGGTCGAAGCGTGAAACCCGGACTGCGCGTGGCGCTGCTCGGTTGCGGCGTGGTCGGGACGGAGGTCGTCCGGCTGCTGAACGAGCAGGCGGACGATCTGGCCGCGCGCGTCGGGGTCCCCCTGGAGCTGGCCGGGATCGCCGTGCGCAGGCCGGATCGGGTGCGCGCGGGCATCGACCCGGGGCTGCTGACCACGGACGCGCAGACGCTGGTGACCAGGGACGACGTCGACCTCGTCATCGAGGTGATCGGCGGCATCGAGCCGGCCAGGACGCTGATGCTGGAGGCGATGAAGACCGGCAAGTCGGTCATCACCGCGAACAAGGCGCTGCTGGCCGAGGACGGGGCGACGCTGTTCGCGGCGGCGCGGGAGTACGGCGCCGACCTGTACTACGAGGCGTCGGTGGCGGGGGCGATCCCGCTGCTGCGGCCGCTGCGGGAGTCCCTGGTCGGCGACCACGTGCACCGGGTGCTCGGCATCGTGAACGGGACCACGAACTACATCCTCGACCAGATGGACACGCACGGCGCCGGTTTCAACGAGGCGCTGGAGGAGGCGCAGGCGCTCGGCTACGCCGAGGCCGATCCGACGGCCGACGTGGAGGGTTTCGACGCGGCGGCCAAGGCGGCGATCCTGGCGCAGCTCGCCTTCCACACGCCGGTGACGGCCGCGGACGTCCACCGCGAGGGCATCACCGAGGTGAGCGCCGCCGATGTGGCGGGCGCCCAGGGCATGGACTGCGTCGTCAAGCTTCTGGCCATCTGCGAGCGCATCCCCTCACAGGACGGCCGGAACGGCCGCGGGGTGTCGGTCCGCGTGTATCCGGCGATGATTCCCAGGTCGCACCCGCTGGCGAGCGTCCGCGAGGCCTACAACGCGGTGTTCGTCGAGGCGGAGTCGGCGGGCTCGCTGATGTTCTACGGCGCGGGGGCCGGCGGCGCTCCGACGGCGTCGGCGATCCTCGGCGACCTCGTCGCGGTCGCCCGCAACGTGGTCGGCGGTACGCCCGGCCCGGTGGAGGTCACGTACGCGAAGCTGCCGGTGCTGCCGATGGGCGAGACCGTCACCCGCTACTACATCGAGGTGGACGTGACGGACGAGGCCGGCGTGCTCGCCACGGTCGCCGAGGAGTTCGCCAGGCACGGGGTGTCGATCCAGGCCGTCCGGCAGGTGGGCTCGGGCGAGGAGGCGCAGCTCGTCGTCGTGACGCACCGGGCGCCGGACGCCGCGCTGTCGGCGACGGTGGCGGGCCTGCGCGAGCTGGAGATCGTCCGCGGCGTGACGAGCGTCATGCGCGTCGAGGGAGACGAGTGAGGCGGGGCCGGTCCCGGTAGACTCCGGGCGAACATCGCAGGTCAGCCGAGGAGACCGAGTGAACGCGAACGCCCGCGCGTGGCGCGGCATTATCGAGGAGTACCGCGACCGGCTTCCGGTGACGGACGCGACGCCCGTCGTCACCCTGCTGGAGGGCGGTACCCCCCTGGTGCCCGCCCAGCGGCTCTCCCAGTTGACCCGTTGCGAGGTGTTCCTCAAGGTCGAGGGCGCCAACCCGACCGGGTCGTTCAAGGACCGCGGCATGACGATGGCGATCAGCAAGGCCGCCGAGGACGGCGCCAAGGCCGTCATCTGCGCCTCGACCGGCAACACCTCCGCGTCCGCCGCCGCCTACGCGGTGCGGGCCGGGATGACCTGCGCGGTCCTGGTGCCCAACGGCAAGATCGCGATGGGCAAGCTGGCGCAGGCGCTGGTGCACGGCGCCCGGCTCCTCCAGGTGGACGGCAACTTCGACGACTGCCTCGAACTGGCGCGCAAGCTGTCGGTCGACTACCCGGTGGCGCTCGTCAACTCGGTCAACAAGTACCGGCTGCAGGGCCAGAAGACGGCCGCGTTCGAGATCGTGGACACGCTCGGCGACGCGCCCGACGTCCACTGCCTGCCCGTCGGCAACGCCGGAAACATCTCCGCGTACTGGATGGGCTACAAGGAGTACGCCAAGGACGGCGCCGCCTCGCGCACCCCGCGCATGCTGGGCTTCCAGGCGAGCGGCGCGGCGCCGTTCGTGAAGGGCGAGCCCGTCCTGAAGCCGCAGACCATCGCCACCGCGATCCGCATCGGCAACCCCGCCTCGTGGGACCTCGCGGTCGCCGCGCGTGACGAGTCCGGCGGCGCGATCGACTCGGTCACCGACCGGCAGATCCTCGCCGCCTACCGGCTCCTCGCCCGGGAGGAGGGCGTCTTCGTGGAGCCCGCCTCCGCGGCGAGCGTCGCCGGCCTGCTGCAGGTGAGCGAGCGTGGCGGGCTCGCGGCCGGATCCAGGGTCGTCTGCACCGTGACGGGCAACGGCCTCAAGGACCCCGACTGGGCCATCTCCGGGGCGCCCGCGCCGACGACCATCAAGGTCGACGCGCACTCCGCCGCGTCCGAGCTCGGCCTCACCTGAGGTGGGCTGGCAGGACGGCCCGGTGCTGGTGCGGACGCCCGCCACCAGCGCCAACCTGGGCCCGGGGTTCGACTCGCTCGGCCTCGCGCTGGACCTGTACGACGACGTCGAGGTCGAGGCGACCGGGGCGGGTCTGTCCATCGAGGTGGACGGCGAGGGCGCCGAGGTCGCCGACCGCGCCGAGCGGCACCTGATCGTGCGGGTGTTGCGGCGGACCTTCGACGTGCTGGACGACCTGGCCGGAACCGGTCCCGCCCGCCCGGACGGGCTCCGGCTGCGCTGCCGCAACCGCATCCCGCACAGCCGCGGCCTCGGCTCCTCGTCGGCCGCGATCGTCGCCGGGATCGTCGCGGGCCGCGCGCTGCACCCCGCCGGGAAGCTCCTCGACGACGCCGGGGCGCTGCGCCTCGCGACGGAGATCGAGGGGCACCCCGACAACGTGGCGCCGTGCCTCGCCGGCGGCCTGACCGTCGCCTGGACGACGCCTGGCGGCCCCCGGTCGGTGCGGCTGGAGTCGCAGGTCAGGCAGGTTGTCGCCTTCGTTCCCGAGCAGCGGCTCGCGACGGAGCGGGCCCGCGGCCTGCTGCCCGAGACCGTCCCGCACGGGGACGCCGCCGCCAACGCGGGACGCGCCGCGCTGCTCGTCGCGGCCCTCACCGGCGGCCTGGACGCCGGCATCCTGCTCGACGCGACCGAGGACCGGCTCCACCAGGACTACCGCGCCCCCGCCATGCCCGAATCGGCGGCACTCGTCGCGCGGCTGCGGGACGCGGGCGTGCCGGCGGTGATTTCCGGCGCGGGGCCCACTGTCCTGGCCTTCACAACCGCATCGCAGGTTGATTCGATGGACGGCGAAGTGGGTAAAGGCTGGCACGAACACCCGTTGGACGTCGCGACCCGCGGCGCACGCGTGATGACCGGAGAATCCGAGTAACCGGGACTGACGGCGGCGCCGGGGGCGGGGGACGCGCGTCGCTCCGGCCGGTGCAGGTCCGGCAGGATCTCGCTAGGTAAAATGCGAAGACACCGACCTCTGGGGAATAGCAGTGTGCCCTGGTGATGTTAGGCTGATTGCCGCACCAGATGCCCCGTTCGGGGCAGCGTGCTCGTCAGCCGCGCGTCACCTTTTCGGCCCTCCGGTCGTGTCGGTCCCGCGTACCAGGCTCCCCGACACCGTGACTTCCCGTTGTCAGGCATTCCAGCGAAACTTCGGACGTGGCGGTACCGGGGACACGCACGAGCGGAACGTCCCGTCCACCATCTGGCTGTGCCCAGAACACGCAGATCCCGGTTCCATCGTGATCAGCGGAGCCCGATCCGGCGCCCCCGCCGGGCCGCACCACCGGGTCGACTGGCCGAACGCCGGCCAACGCCCGCGCCCTGGGAAGGACCCTTAGTGAGCGAATCCAGCGAACTCCTTACGGACGCAACCAGCACGGAACCCGCCGCCGCTCCGGCCGGCGCGGAGCCCGCCGCCCCCCGGCGCCGCCGCGGCACCGGCCTGTCGGCCATGGTGCTCCCCGAGCTCAAGGCACTCGCGTCCAGCCTCGGCATCACCGGCACGACCGGGATGCGCAAGAGCCAGCTCATCGCCGCCATTCAGGAGAAGCAGGGCGGCCAGGGGCAGGGCTCGGCGGGGGGCGAGCAGGGAGCCGCTGCCCCGGTGACGGCCGAGCGGCCGCGCCGCGGCCGCGCCGCGGCCAAGCGCGAGGTGCCCGACGAGCAGGTCACCATCGCCGACGCCGCGCCCGTGGCCGCGCCCGCGTCCGAGAACGCGGCCGCGCCCGAGGCGCAGTCCGGCACGGCCGAGAAGGCCGTCCAGGGCGACAAGCAGGAGAAGGCCGACCGGCAGGGCGGTCGGCAGCGGGGCGAGAAGCAGGAGCGGGGAGCTTCCGAGGGACGCGGCGACCGGCAGAGCCGGGACCAGGGGCGCGAGCAGGGTCGCGAGCAGAACGCCGAGGACGGCGAGTCGCAGGGCGGCCGGGACGGCAACCGCGACGGCCGCGAGGGCCGGGAAGGCGGCGGCCGCCAGCGGCAGCGCGGCAGCCGGGAGCGCGGCGAGGGCCGCGACCGGGGCGAGCGGGGCGACCGTGGTGAGCGTGGCGACAGGGGCGACAGGGGCGACCGCGGCGACCGTGGTGAGCGCGGTGAGCGTGGCGACCGTGGTGACCGCGGTGACCAGGGCGGCGGACGCCAGCGCGGTCAGGGCGGCGGCGGCGGTCAGGGCGGCGGCGGCCAGCACGACGATGACGACGGCGGCGGCCGGGGCCGTCGCGGGCGCCGGTTCCGGGAGCGCAACCGCGGCCGTGGCCGCGAGCGCTACGAGGAGCCGGTGGTCACCGAGGACGACGTCCTCATCCCCGTCGCGGGCATCCTCGACATCCTCGACAACTACGCCTTCGTCCGGACGACCGGCTACCTGCCCGGCCCGAACGACGTGTACGTCTCGCTGGCGCAGGTCCGCAAGAACGGGCTGCGCAAGGGCGACGTCATCACCGGCGCCGTCCGGCAGGCGCGCGAGGGCGAGCGGCGCGAGAAGTTCAACGCGCTGGTCCGCCTCGACACCGTCAACGGGGTGGAGCCCGACCAGGCCAAGGGCCGCGTCGACTTCAGCAAGCTGACCCCGCTGTACCCGCAGGAGCGGCTGCGCCTGGAGTCCGACGCGGGCATCCTGACGACCCGGATCATCGACCTGGTGTCGCCGATCGGCAAGGGCCAGCGCGGCCTGATCGTGTCGCCGCCGAAGGCCGGCAAGACGATGGTGCTCCAGGCGATCGCCAACGCGATCACCAAGAACAACCCGGAGTGCCACCTGATGGTCGTCCTCGTGGACGAGCGCCCGGAAGAGGTCACCGACATGCAGCGGACGGTGAAGGGCGAGGTCATCCACTCGACCTTCGACCGTCCCGCCGAGGACCACACCACGGTCGCGGAGCTGGCCATCGAGCGCGCCAAGCGGCTCGTGGAGCTCGGCCACGACGTCGTGGTGCTGCTCGACTCGATCACCCGTCTGGGCCGGGCCTACAACCTGGCGGCGCCCGCGTCCGGCCGCATCCTGTCCGGCGGTGTCGACTCGACCGCGCTGTACCCGCCGAAGCGGTTCTTCGGCGCGGCGCGCAACATCGAGAACGGCGGCTCGCTGACGATCCTCGCCACCGCGCTGGTGGAGACCGGGTCCCGCATGGACGAGGTCATCTTCGAGGAGTTCAAGGGCACCGGCAACATGGAGCTGAAGCTCAACCGGTCGCTCGCGGACAAGCGGATCTTCCCGGCGGTGGACGTCGACCAGTCCTCCACCCGCAAGGAGGAGATCCTCATGGCTCCGGAGGAGCTGCGGGTCGTCTGGCAGCTGCGCCGGGTGCTGCACGCGCTCGACACGCAGCAGGCGCTGGAGCTCCTCATCGAGAAGATGAAGGAGACCAAGTCCAACGCCGAGTTCCTGCTCCAGGTGCAGAAGACGACCGTCTCCGACGATCGCTGAGACGCGCCGCGCACGCCCCCGTCCGGTCCTCCGGGCGGGGGCGTCGCCGTCCCGCGGGCGGGCCGCGCGGCAGGGGGAGGGTGGGGTTAGCCCCACCTCTGACCGGGCGGCGGACGTCATGGCGGCCCCGCCCCGCACCCGGCACGCTTGACACGTAGGACGGAAGGGCCAACGCAGGTCGGAGCGGCACGGAGGGACGACGTGGGCGAGCTGAGCAGGGACGGCGGCGCGGTGGGCGGCGCCGCCGTCCAGTGGGCCGCGGCGCGGTGGGCGACGGCGACACGGGCCGGTGGCGGGTCGTCCGTCATGAACCGGTCCTGGCATCCGCTCGCGATGGTGAAGTCCTCGCTGACCTGGCGTTCGGCGGTGTATCTGGGCGTCAGCCTGGCCTGGGGGCTCGGCTGGTTCGTCGTCCTCGCCGTCGGGCTGACCCTGTCGGTCGCACTGCTGATCATCTGGGTGGGCCTCCCGCTGCTGGCGCTGCTGATGCTCGCCTGGCGGTTCGGCGCGGTGCTGGAGCGGCGGTTCGTCCTGGCGGCGTTCGGCGTCCGGATCCCGAGCCCCTACCGGCGCGTGCCGGAGGGCCGCAACCCGCTGGCCAAGCTCAAGGCGATGGCGGGGGACCCGGCCACCTGGAAGGACCTGGCCTACCTGGCCGTGCTGTTCCCGATCACGCTGGTGGAGTTCGTCGTGTCGGTGACGGCGTGGGCCGGGACGGGCACGCTGCTGTTCCTCCCGGCGATCGTGGCGGCGGGCGGCGGCGCCGAGATCAACTTCGGGGTCTCGTACTGGGCGGGCAACCCCGTCGAGGCGCTGCCGATGTCGCTCCTCGGCCTGGTGCTCCTCCTCCCGGCGATGTACGTGACGCGCGCGCTGGCGATGGGGCACGCCGCGTTCGCCGCGCTGATGCTGGGCCCGAGCCCGTCGCAGGCCGAGAACGCCGCGCTGCGCGAGCGGACCGAGCACCTGCGGGCCAGCCGCGCCCGCGGGGTGGACGCGGCCGAGTTCGAGCGGCGCCGCATCGAGCGGGACCTGCACGACGGGGCGCAGCAGCGGTTGCTGGCCGTGGCGATGGACATCGGCCGCGCCCGCGCCAAGCTGGACGAGGACCCCGAGGGCGCGCGGGCGCTGATCGAGCAGGCCCACGCGGGCACCCGGGAGGCGATCTCCGAGCTGCGCGACCTCGCCCGCGGGATCTACCCGGCGATCCTCACCGACCGCGGTCTGGACCCGGCGCTGTCCGGGCTGGCCGGGCGCGCCCCCGTCCCCGTCGAGGTGGAGGTCGACCTGCCGGAGCGCCCGCCGGCGGCGGTCGAGAGCATCGCCTACTTCATCGTCGCCGAGTCGCTGGCCAACATCGCCAAGTACGCCCGCGCGACCCGCGCGTCCGTCCGCGTGGTCCGCGAGGACCGCTGGGTGGTCGTCGAAGTGATCGACAACGGGATGGGCGGCGCGGTCGCGCGGCCGGAGGGCGGCCTGGCCGGGCTGGCCGACCGGGCGGCGACGATCGACGGCCTGCTGATCGTGGACAGCCCGGCCGGCGGCCCCACGATCGTCCGGGCGGATCTGCCCTGCACGTGGTGATCGCGGCACGCGGCGCCGCGCCGAGCCCGATAATGGGCGGATGCGGGTAGTGATCGCCGAGGACTCGGTGCTGTTGCGGGAAGGGCTCGTCCGGCTGCTCGCCGACGCCGGGATCGAGACGGTGGCGACCGTGGGCGACGGCCCGGGGCTGCCCGGGATCGTCGAGGAGCACGCCCCCGACCTCGCCATCGTGGACGTCCGGATGCCGCCCTCGTTCACCGACGAGGGGCTGCGCGCGGCCCTCGCCGTCCGGGAGCGCCGCCCGGGCACGCCGATCCTCGTCCTGTCCCAGTACGTGGAGGAGCGCTACGCCACGGACCTCATCGGCGGCGGCGCCCAGGGCGTCGGCTACCTGCTGAAGGAGCGGGTGTCGGACGTCGAGGAGTTCATCGACGCGGTGCGCCGCATCGCCGCCGGCGGGACGGTCATCGACCCCGAGGTGATCGGGCAGCTCCTCGGCCGGCGCCGCACCGGCGACCCGCTGGAGACGCTGACCCCGCGCGAGCGCGAGGTGCTCGGGCTGATGGCGCAGGGACGCTCGAACGGCGCCATCGCCGCGGACCTGGTCGTCACCGAGGGCGCCGTGGAGAAGCACATCTCCAACATCTTCATGAAGCTGGGCCTGCAGCCGGCGCAGGGCGGGCACCGCCGCGTCATGGCGGTGCTGGCCTACCTGGGGCTGAGCTAGCCGTGTCTTCCCAGGGAGGCGACCCCCTGGAACCCCCGTCACGAGCCGGGCGGTCCTCACGCCACGGCTGAGGTCTTCGTGCCCGAGCGGCCCGGTGACGTATCGCTGCTGTCGCCCTGGCTCGGCGGGTCGTGCGGCCTCCAGGCGCCAGAGCGCCTTCCGCCCACCCGGCCCGGGTGGGCGGCCCCTAGATCGGGAATGCCCGGTGACCTCGCCGCGTTCGGGTATCTGGCACACTTGGTGTGCAACCGCTGCGGTACCGGTTCACGCCTCCCACATCTCCCATGGCATCGCCATGCGGATTCGGGGGCGCCCGGCGACCGCCTGAGGCGAGGAGAACCCATGAAGCCCGACATCCACCCGAACTACGTCGTCACGACCGTGACGTGTACGTGCGGCAACACCTTCGAGACCCGCAGCACCGCCGCCAACGGCGTGATCCACGCGGACGTGTGCTCGAACTGCCACCCGTTCTACACGGGCAAGCAGAAGATCCTCGACACCGGCGGCCGGGTCGCGCGCTTCGAGCAGCGCTTCGGCAAGAAGAAGGCCGACAAGTAGGGCGAACCGCACGGCGGACATCAGGGGCGGCCCGGGGACTCACACGTCCCCGGGCCGTCCGAAACCGGTGCGGGGGCGCCCGTCCCCGCGCCGCAACGGCCAGGACACAGCGTGAATCTCGACGATCTGATCAGCGAATACGCGGGCATCGAGGAACGGCTCGCCGACCCGTCCGTCCATGCCGACCAGAGCCTGGCGCGCAAGCTCGGCAAGCGTTACGCGGAGCTGCGCCCGATCGTCGAGACGCACCGCGAGCTGTCCGCGACCGAGGACGACCTCGGCACCGCCCGTGAGCTGGCCGGCGAGGACGCCGCGTTCGCCGCCGAGGCCGAGGACCTCGGAAAGCGCCGCGCGGAACTGGAGGAGCGGCTGCGGCGGCTGCTCGTCCCGCGCGACCCGAGCGACGGCAAGGACGTCATCCTGGAGGTCAAGGCGGGTGAGGGCGGCGAGGAGTCGGCGCTGTTCGCCGGCGACCTGCTGCGGATGTACCTCCGCTACGCCGAGCGCGTCGGCTGGAAGACCGAGATCCTCGACTCCCACCCCTCCGACCTCGGCGGATACAAGGACGTCACGGTCGCGGTGAAGGCCAGGGGCGCCCAGGAGGACGGGGTCTGGACGCGGCTGAAGTTCGAGGGCGGCGTCCACCGGGTGCAGCGGGTGCCCGCGACCGAGTCGCAGGGGCGCATCCACACCAGCGCCGTCGGCGTCCTGGTGACGCCCGAGGCCGAGGACGTCGACGTCCAGATCGACCCGAACGACCTGCGCATCGACGTGTACCGCTCGTCCGGGCCGGGCGGGCAGAGCGTCAACACGACCGACTCCGCGGTCCGCATCACGCACCTGCCGACCGGCGTCGTCGTCTCTTGCCAGAACGAGAAGAGCCAGCTGCAGAACAAGGAGCAGGCGCTGCGCATCCTGCGGTCCCGGCTGCTGGCGATGGCGCAGGAGGAGGCCGACGCGGCCGCCTCCGCCGAGCGCAGGAGCCAGGTCCGCACCGTGGACCGCTCCGAGCGGGTGCGCACCTACAACTACCCGGAGAACCGGATCTCCGACCACCGGGTCGGCTACAAGGCCTACAACCTCGACCAGGTGCTGGACGGCGACCTCCAGAACGTCACCCAGGCGCTGGTCGACGCCGAGATGGAACGCCGTCTGGCCGAAGCACAAGGATCATGAACCTGCTGCTCGACGAGATCGCCAGGGCCACCGCGCGGCTCGCCGACGCGGGCGCCGCCTCGCCCCGCGCCGACGCCGAGGAGCTCGCGGCGGCCGTGCACCGGGTGCGGCGCTCGGAGCTGCACGGCGTCCCCGACAGCGCGTTCGACGCCCGGTTCTGGGAGTTCGTCGCGCGCCGCGAGGCGGGGGAGCCGCTGCAGCACATCACCGGCCGGGCGTTCTTCCGCTACCTGGAGATGAAGGTCGGGCCCGGCGTGTTCGTGCCGCGCCCGGAGACCGAGGTGATGGTCGGCTGGGCACTGGAGACGCTGCGCGACATGGACGTCCGCGACCCCCTCGTCGTCGACCTCGGCACCGGCTCCGCCGCGATCGCGCTGTCCATCGCGCTGGAGGCCCCCCGCGCCCGCGTCCACGCCGTCGAGAAGGACCCGACCGCCTTCGTCCACGCGACCCGCAACGTGGAGGAGCTGGACGAGCGGGGCCGCGTCCGCCTGCACCTGGACGACTTCGCCACCGCGCTCACCGAGCTGGACGGCACCGTCGACCTCGTCGTCAGCAACCCCCCGTACATCCCGATGAGCGAGTGGGAGTACGTCCCGCGCGACGTCCGCGACCACGACCCCGCCGACGCCCTGTGGGGCGGCGGCGACGACGGCCTGGACGCGATCCGCGTGGTGGAGCGCACCGCCCGCCGCCTCCTGCGGCCCGGCGGCTACACGGCCGTCGAGCACAGCGACCTGCAGGGCAACGGCGTCTACTGGGTCTTCGCGGAGGAGCACGGCTGGCGCGACGTGCGCAACCGCCGCGACCTGGCGAACCGGGACCGCTTCGTCACCGCGCGTCTGGCCGCCGACTAGCCCCGCTATCCTGGGCGGTGCCATACCGGACGAGCGCTGTGCAGATGGGAAGACGGGCGACCGTGAGCCGACGTTACGACTGCTCTGAGCCGATGGAGCGCACCCGGGGGATCGCCGAGGCCTTCTCGGCCGTCCGGCGCGGCGAGCTGATCGTCCTGCCGACCGACACCGTGTACGGCGTCGGCGTGGACGCCTTCATGCCGCCCGCCGTGACCGCCCTCCTGGACGCCAAGGGCCGCGGCCGCGAGATGCCGCCGCCGGTGCTGGTCGGCTCCGTCCGCGCCGCCACGGCCCTCGTGGACGACCTCGGCACCTACGGGCAGGACCTCATCGACGAGTTCTGGCCCGGCGCGCTGACCCTCGTCTGCCGAGCCAACCCCAACCTCATGTGGGACCTCGGCGAGACCAAGGGCACCGTCGCCATCCGGATGCCGATGCACGAGCTCGCCGTCCAACTGCTCAAGGAGACGGGCCCTCTCGCCGTCAGCAGCGCGAACCTGTCCGGCCGCCCCGCCGCCCGCACGGTCGACGAGGCCGAGAAGATGCTGGGCGACTCGGTCGCGGTCTACCTGGACGGCGGCGCCGCCGGCCACGCCGACCCGTCCACGATCATCGACCTGACCGGCTCCGTGCCCCGCCTCCTGCGCGCCGGCGCCGTCCCCGAGGACAAGATCCGCGCCGTGGTCGGCGTCCTGCTCACCGAGGAGGACGAGCCCGAGACGCCCGCAGAGGCCCCCTCCACCACCGAGGCGGCCAAGCCTTCCCTCACCAAGGAAGAGCCTCCGCTGACCCCTCAAGAGCCCTCTGAGCCCCTCCAGGAATCCCCTGCCCCGAACCCCAAGCCGTCCCTCCACAAGGACGATCCCGGCACCGACTGACGGGGCGGGCCGGCGAGATCCGTTCGATCCGGGCCGGTGTGCCGGAGGCGGCGCGGCCCGAGAAACGCGAAGGCCCCGCCGGGTCGGGCGGGGCCTGTGTCGTCAGACGGAAAGGGGGGCGGATCAGAAGATCTGCTTGCCCTTGCCGTAGTAGTACTTGCCGGTCTTCTTGTTCCGGCCGCACTCCTGCACCCACATGTGGCTGCCGTAGGACGACTTCACGCTGATCTTGACTTTGGCCTTGCCGTCGAAGTTGTAACGGGTGCCGCCGGACGTCACGCCGATGATCTTGAAGCGTGACCAGTACACCTTGGAGCCCTCGGTGAACTTGAAGCGCACGCAGGAGGTCCAGCCGTTGGTCTTGTCGTCGAGGAGGTAGCCCGTGACGGAGGTGCTGCCGCCGCTCCGGGTGTAGGTCCCGTAGGAGGCCACGTGGCTGTAGGAGTTGTACGGCTTCCAGCTGCCGGTGGCGGCGGCTTCGGCGGGGGCGCCGACGGCGGCCATGCCGGCCATCAGCGTGCCGGCGGTCAGGGCTACTGCAGCGATTCGCCGCATAGGTCCCTCCGTGTTCGGATTGGGGGGGTTAGCGAGCGACAACCTAGCAGCCCCTTACCAGCGATTTTTGGCGGGGAGCCGCATCTGACCGGGGCAGGCCGAATCCGGCGGTTCGGCGAACCGATCCGGCGCTGGACGCGTCCAAGGCTCCTCTGACCGTCCGTGCAGGGGGCAAAGGGCTTACCTGGCGGGCGGATCGGGGGCGTTACACCGACACGATCACGGCAACGGTGGAAACATGCCCGACGTGCCTGGCCGTGTCCGGCGCTCCGCGATCATCGCGGGTGTGCTGCTGTTCCTCGTGCTCGGGCTGCCCGCCTGCGCCGGACGGCAGGCGGGCGCCGAGCCCGCGCCCGGAGCCTCCGGTGTCGCGCCGCCTCCCGAGCCGGCCTACCGCGGCGAGAGCATCCCGGCCTACGACGTCGTCCTCACCATCGGTACCGACGGCGTGCTGTACGTGCGGGAGACGATCACCTACGACTTCGACCGGGCGGGGGAGCACGGGATCGTCCGGCACGTGCCGTTCCGCCGCGGCGACCGCCTCTACGAGGTCCGGGGCGTCAGCAGCAGCTCCTCCACCGGCGCCCCGGCCCGCGTCCGCACGACCCGGTTCCTGCACGACGTGCAGATCAGCATCGGCGACCGGCACCGCGAGGTCCGCGGCCGCCAGGCCTACGTGATCGAGTACGAGGTGCGCCGCGTGTTCACCCCGCGCGCCGACCACGACGACCTGCTGTGGGACGCGATCGGGACGAACTGGGACGTCCCCATCGGGAACGCGGCGGTCCGGGTGCAGGCGCCGGTGCCGCTGCGGCACGCGACCTGCCGGGCGGGCGCGCCCGGCGTGACGACCCGGTGCCTGCGCGACCGCGACGGCCCGTACGCCATCGACTTCGTCCAGAACGCGCTAGCCCCGCACGAGGGGATGAGGATCCGGGTCCGGCTGCCCAAGCACGCGATCGCCGTCCCGCCTCCGCGGTACGTCCCGCCGCGCTGGACGGGCCACTGGACGGGCACCGCCGTCCTGGCCCTCGGGCTCGCCGCCGTGCCCCTGCTCGCGCGCCGCCCCGCGCCGCCGCGGGGGACCGGCGCCGGCCTGGCCGCCGCCGGGACGCTGCTCGTCGTCGCCGACGCCGGGGACGACGTCGCGGCGAGCGGCCCGTGGGCGTTCTCGCTGGGCGACCGGTGCCTCGCCGGCCTCGCGCTCATGATCGTCGGCGCCGGGATCATGTGCGTTCGGCGGACCCGTAGTGCCCGATATGCCGCGGACGACCGTCCGGGAGGACTACAGTTGGCCGGTCGCGACGTGAACTGAACGTCCCGGCGGGTCGTCTACCAAGGTGAACTCCGTCCCGGACGGGGCACGTAGGCATCGTTGATCGGCGAAGGGAGGCGCAGGGGAGTGCGGGAGTACCTGCTCACGATCCTGGTCGCCGCTCTCGTCGCCTACCTGCTGACGCCGTCGGTGCGCAGGTTCGCCGTCTGGTTCGGCGCGCAGGCCGTCCCGCGCGACCGCGACGTGCACGTGATCCCGACGCCCCGCCTCGGCGGCCTGGCGATGTTCGGCGGGATGGTGGCGGCGCTGGTGGTCGCGACCGGGCTCCCGGAGATGCGCAAGGTCCTCGGCGACGGCGGGATCAGCGTCAGCAAGGCGCTGCTGCTGTCGGGCGGGCTGATCGTGCTGATCGGGATCGCCGACGACCGCTGGGAGGTGGACGCGCTCACCAAGTTCGCCGGGCAGGTCGCGGCCGCCGGGATCTTCATCATGCAGGGCATCCAGATCTATGTGATCCCGCTGCCGACCGGCGACTCGCTGTCGCTGCCGCCCGCCTACGGGGTGCCGCTCACCGTCCTCGTCGTCGTCGCCACGATCAACGCGGTCAACTTCATCGACGGGCTGGACGGCCTCGCCGCCGGCGTCGTCGGGATCGCCGCGCTGGCGCTGTTCTCCTACGCCTACCTGCTGTCGAGGACGAACGGGCTCACCACGCTGAGCGCCGCGACCCTCATCGCCGCGGTGCTGTTCGGCATGTGCGCGGGTTTCCTGCCGCACAACTTCAGCCCGGCCAAGATCTTCATGGGCGACACCGGCTCGATGCTGATCGGGCTCCTGCTCAGCGCTTCCACGATCATGCTGACCGGGCAGTTCGACCCGGCCATCCTCGCCAACGGCCTGTTCCCGTTCTTCGTCCCGGTGCTGCTCGTCCCGGCGGTGGCGGCGGTGCCGTTCATGGACATGCTGCTCGCGGTGTGGCGGCGCACCAACCAGGGCCGCTCGCCGTTCGCCCCGGACAAGCAGCACCTGCACCACCGGCTGCTGGAGCTCGGCCACTCCACCCGCCGCGCCGTGCTGATCATGTACTTCTGGGTCGGGCTGCTGGCCTCCGGGCTGGTCGGCCTCGCGCTGTTCGACGCCGCCTGGGTCACCCTCGGCGCCACCCTGCTCGTCGCGGTCGCGGGCGTGCTGCTGATGCTCCGCATCCCCGGTCGC
This sequence comes from Actinomadura sp. NPDC023710, assembly GCF_040639875.1. NCBI lineage: Bacteria > Bacillati > Actinomycetota > Actinomycetes > Streptosporangiales > Thermomonosporaceae > Actinomadura > Actinomadura sp. NPDC023710. Next base: position 7,772 of record NZ_JBFAGB010000050.1, on the reverse strand, counting down.
CGCAGGTCGGCCCGCGCGAAGGCCCCGGGCGCCGGCGACCAGCCCGCCGAGCAGCCCTCGATGCCCGTCTGAACTGCGCCGGGACGCCACCGGACGGCATCGGGCACGTCCGGTTCGCGCGCCCCGAACGTGCGTGGGCACGGGGCAGGCTCGGCTACAGTCCCTCGTGCGGGTGTCGCGCGCGGTAGCGTCGCGCGCGCCGGATCGCATTACCTCTAGGGTAATTGTGGACATTCCGGACGCTTGTGATACCTTTCACGAACAACAGACGACCACTGAACGTGACCAGCCGGAGCCCTCATGCATACCTCCGACGCCCGGATGCTCCGCGGCGCCGCGATCCCGACGTCGGTCGTCGGGGTGGGCGCCGTGGTGATCGGCCTGCTGGCCGCCGGCGCCAAGGGCGCCCTGGCGGCGGCGCTGGCCTCCGTCGTGGTGATCGCCTTCTTCTCGCTCAGCGCGGTGGTGGTCTCCTGGGCCGCCAAGTACTCGGCGCAGACCATGATGCTCGGCGCCCTCGCCAGCTACGCGGTGAAGATCCTCGCGGTGATGGTGCTGGTCACGGTCATCGACGGCGTCTCGATCTTCAACACCCAGGTCTTCGGCTGGACGGTCATCGGGCTCGCGCTGATCTGGATCGCGGCCGAGTTCCGAGTCGTCCTCCAGCGGAGGCCCTACATTGACGACCCCGAGAACGTCCTGGACCGGAGTCCGTGATGATGCGCTCGCGGACGGTGTCCTCCCCCATGACGGACTACTCCAATATGACCACCGCAGGCATGGCCTGCTATCGTCCGGAGCGCGATGAGCGAGCAGAAACGCCGGCCGGAGGACGGCCAGCGGGAATTCGCCGACGCCGCCTGGTCCGCGCCCAGCTATCTCCTTTCCGGGATGCTCATCTGGGGCGGTCTCGGGTGGCTGCTGTCCAAGTGGACGCACCAGACCTGGCTGGTCCCGATCGGCCTGGTCATCGGCATCGTGCTCGCCGTCTACCTGGTCTACGTGAAGTTCGGTCGCGACTCCTCCTGAGCGGCCCCGCCGCCGAGGAAGCCTCCGTGAAACATCACCACATTGATGAAGGGAACGCCGCGTGAACGCGCTGACGGTCCTCGCCTCCGGCGGAGATGAGTTCCAGGCCCCCGGCCCAGAGCTGTTCGACTTCCCGCCCCTGTTCGCCGGCGGCCCCGCTTGGCTCACCAAGCCCGTCGTCTTCGCGGTCGTCGGGTCGCTGGTGGTCTGCGTCTTCTTCTGGAGCGCCTTCGCCAAGCCGAAGCTCGTGCCGCGGGGCGTGCAGAACCTCGGCGAGGTCGGCTACATGTTCGTGCGGGACGAGATCGCCCGCCCGTTCCTCGGCAAGAACACCGACCGGTGGATGCCGATGCTCATGTCGATGTTCTTCCTGATCTGGATCTGGAACATCTTCGCGGTCGTCCCGATCATCCAGTTCCCGATCGCCTCGCACATCGCGTTCCCGATCGTCCTGGCGCTCTTCGTCTACATCGTCAAGATCTACCTCGGTCTGCGGCACCAGGGGATCCGGTACTTCACGAACATGATCCCCGGCGGCCTGCCGCTGCCCGTCTACTTCCTGCTGGTGCCGATCGAGTACCTCTCGACCTTCGTCCTGGCCCCGTTCACCCACGCGGTCCGGCTCTTCGCCAACATGTTCGCGGGCCACACGATCCTGGCGTTCTTCAGCCTGGTCGGCTTCTGGTTCCTGTTCGAGAAGCCCACGGTCGCCGGATTCGGCGTCGGCATCATCGGCGTGATCGTCACCATCGCCATGACGGCGCTGGAGCTGCTGATCCAGTTCCTGCAGGCGTTCCTGTTCACCATGCTGGCCGCGATGTACATCCAGAGCGGCCTGGAAGCCGACCACTAAGACCGCGGGGCACGCGACGCCCCCGGCTCCGCGGACCCCATCGGACAACCTCGTAAGCCCAGACCGGCGGAGCTTCCGTCGGCCGACAGAAAAGGGAAAGAACATGGGAGACCTCGCTGCCCTCAGCGGTAACGTCACCTCGATCGGTTACGGCCTCGCGGCGATCGGCCCGGGCATCGGCGTCGGCATCATCTTCGGCCAGGGCGTGAACGCCATCGCCCGCCAGCCCGAGCTGACCGGTGTCATCCGCACCAACATGCTGCTGGGCTTCGTCCTTACCGAGGCGCTCGCCCTGATCGGCCTGGTCGCGCCGTTCATCTTCCAGGGCATCAAGTAGTAGCCGTCCGAACCTGAGGAAGGGCTGCAGACATGATCACAGCAGCTTCCGTCCTGGCGGCGGAGGAGAACAACCCTCTCATTCCGCACCCGTTCGAGCTGGTCGTCGGCATCTTCTCGTTCCTGGTCGTCCTGATCATCCTCGGCAAGATCCTCACGCCGCGCATCCAGAAGACGCTGGAGGAGCGGACCGAGGCGATCGAGGGCGGTCTCGTACGGGCCGAGCAGGCGCAACAGGAGGCCCAGCAGGTCCTTGAGCAGTACAAGGCCCAGCAGAAGGCGGCCGCGGTCGAGGCGTCGAACGAGCGGCGCAAGGCCGAGGAGCAGGGCGCGCAGATCATCGCCCAGGCCAAGGAGCAGGCCCAGGTCGAGGCGCGCCGCATCGTCGAGAACGCCAAGGCGCAGATCGAGGCCGAGCGGCAGCAGGCGCTGCAGTCGCTGCGCGCCGAGATCGGGGCCTTGTCGGTCGAGCTGGCCGGACGGGTCGTGGGCGAGTCCCTCGAGGACAGCGCGCGGCAGAGCCGGGTCGTCGACCGGTTCCTCGAGGAGCTCGAGGAACGCGCTCGCACCCAGGAGCAGATCACATCATGACCATCACGGGAGCGGTGAGCAGGGCGTCGCTGGCCGAGGCCAGGGAACGGCTGGAGGCCGCGATCTCCTCCGCCGACCTGGCGCGGCTCGGCGGCGACCTGTTCGCGGTGCTGCACCTGATCGACCGCGAGCACGGCCTGCGGCGGGCGGTCTCCGACCCGGCGCGCGACGGTGCCGAGAAGGCGCAGCTCGTCCAGATCCTGCTGGAGGGCAAGGTGTCGCCGGCCGCTCTCGGGCTGGTCGCCGACGTCGTCCGGCTGCGCTGGTCCAGGCCGTCGGAACTGTCGGACGCGGTGGAGATCCTCGCGGTCACCGCCGAGGCCGCCCGCGCCGAGGCCGACGGCCGGATCGACGACCTGGAGGACGAGCTGTTCCGGTTCTCCAGGGTCGTCGAGGGGGAGCCGGATCTGCGCGGCGCCCTGGCCAACCCCGGCCTGCCGGACGAGCGCAAGCTCGGCCTGGTCAACGCGCTGGTGGAGGGCAAGGTCACCGACGCGACGCTGACGCTCGTCACCGAACTGGTGCTGCGACCGCGAGGACGTAGCCTGGAAAGCGGGCTCGCCGACTACGGCAAGCTCGTCGCCCAGCGACGGCAGCGGCTGGTCGCCCTGGTCCGCACGCCGGCGCCGCTTTCGGCGGAGCAGCGGACGCGGCTCGCCGCGGTGCTGGCCGCCGCCTACGGCCACGAAGTACATCTGAACATCGAGATCGACCCCACCTCGATCGGCGGCCTGTCGGTCCAGATCGGGGACGAGATCATCGACGGCACGATCGCCGGACGGCTGGACGACGTCCGCCGGCGGCTCGGCACCGGCTGACCCGCCGGCTAGCTGACCCCATAGGGAGCAAGAGAGGAATCATGGCGGAGCTGACGATCCGTCCGGACGAGATCCGGAACGCGCTGGAGCGCTTCGTCCAGTCGTACGAGCCCGAGGCCGCCGCGCGCGATGAGGTCGGCACCGTCGTCGATTCGGGCGACGGTATCGCCCACGTCGAGGGCCTGCCCTCCGCGATGGCGAACGAACTCCTTGAGTTCGAGGACGGTACCCGTGGCCTGGCTCTGAACCTGGACGTACGTGAGATCGGCGCCGTTGTCCTGGGTGACTTCAGCAAGATCGAAGAGGGCCAGAAGGTCCGCCGGACCGGCGAGGTCCTCTCGGTCCCCGTCGGCGACGGCTTCCTGGGCCGCGTCGTGGACGCGCTGGGCAACCCACTGGACGGCCAAGGGCCGATCGAGACGACCGAGCGCCGCGCGCTCGAACTGCAGGCCCCCACGGTCGTGCAGCGGCAGTCGGTGAGCGAGCCGCTGCAGACCGGCATCAAGGCCATCGACGCGATGACGCCGATCGGCCGCGGCCAGCGGCAGCTGATCATCGGTGACCGGCAGACCGGCAAGACGACGGTCGCCGTGGACACCATCATCAACCAGAAGGAGAACTGGGAGTCCGGCGACGACAAGAAGCAGGTCCGCTGCATCTACGTCGCGATCGGCCAGAAGGGCTCCACGATCGCCAACGTGCGCCGCTCCCTGGAGGAGGCCGGCGCGCTGGAGTACACCACGATCGTGGCGGCTCCCGCCTCCGAGCCGGCGGGCTACAAGTACATCGCCCCCTACACCGGGTCCGCGATCGGGCAGCACTGGATGTACCAGGGCAAGCACGTCCTGATCATCTTTGACGACCTGTCGAAGCAGGCCGAGGCCTACCGCGCGGTGTCGCTGCTGCTGCGCCGTCCGCCGGGCCGCGAGGCCTACCCCGGTGACGTGTTCTACCTGCACTCCCGGCTGCTGGAGCGCTGCGCGAAGCTGTCGGACGACATGGGCGGCGGCTCGATGACGGGCCTGCCGATCATCGAGACCAAGGGCAGCGACGTGTCGGCCTACATTCCGACGAACGTCATCTCGATCACCGACGGGCAGTGCTTCCTGGAGACCGACCTGTTCAACCAGGGCGTCCGGCCGGCGATCAACGTCGGCATCTCGGTCTCCCGGGTCGGCGGCGATGCGCAGATCAAGGTGATGAAGACCGTCGCCGGCACGCTGCGCCTCGCGCTGTCGCAGTACCGCGACCTGGAGGCGTTCGCCGCGTTCGCGTCCGACCTGGACGCCGCGTCGCGTGCGCAGCTGGACCGCGGCGCCCGGCTGGTCGAGCTGCTCAAGCAGCCGCAGGGCAGCCCGTTCCCGGTCGAGCAGGAGGTCGTGTCCGTGTGGGCCGGCACCTCCGGCGGGCTGGACGACGTCCCGGTGGCCGACATCCGCCGCTTCGAGCGCGAGTTCCTCGACTACGTCGAGCGCGAGGAGAGCGGCGTGCTGACCTCCATCCGCGAGACCGGCAAGCTGTCCGACGACGGCTTCACCAGCCTCAAGAACGCCATCACGGAGTTCAAGAAGGGCTTCCAGACCAGCGAGGGAGAGCTGCTCGCCGAGGAGCCCGTCGAGGCGATCGAGGACGAGGACGTCAAGCAGGAGACGATCACCCGCGTCAAGAAGGGCTGACGGCCATGGCCGCACAGCTTCGCCAACTCCGGCAGAAGATCAAGACGGTCAAGTCGACCGCCAAGATCACTCGTGCCCAGGAGATGATCGCCACGTCGCGGATCGTCAAGGCCCAGCAGGCGGTGGCGGCCTCCAAGCCGTACGCCGACCAGATCACGCAGGCCCTGACCGCGCTGGTGAGCCACCACGTCGGGATCGACCATCCGCTGCTGGAGGAGCAGCCGGCCGACAACCGCAGCGCCGTGCTGATCATCACGAGCGACCGCGGGTTCTGCGGCGCCTACAACGCCAACGTCATCCGCGAGGCGGAGTCGCTGATCAAGGCGCTGCGGGACGAGGGCCGCGAGCCGGTTCCCTACGTCGTCGGCAACAAGGGCATCACCTGGTACCGGTTCCGGGACCGGGACGTCGCCGAGTCCTGGAACGGGTTCAGCGACCGTCCCGTCTTCGGCAACGCCGAGCGGATCGGGCGGCGGCTGGCCGAGGACTTCCTCAAGACCGACGCCGAGGGCGGGGTCGGGGAGATCCACGTGGTCTACACCGAGTTCGTCTCGATGCTGACCCAGACCGTCCGGGTCACCCGGCTGATGCCGCTGGAGATCGAGGAGGCCGAGTCCTCCAAGGTCCCGCCGGCGTACGAGTTCGAGCCGTCCGCCCAGGCCGCGCTCGACCTGCTCCTGCCGAACTACATCGAGAGCCGCATCTTCCACATGCTGCTTCAGTCGGCGGCGTCCTTCCAGGCGTCGGTCCGGCGGGCCATGAAGTCGGCGACCGACAATGCCAACGAACTGATCGGGGTCTACACGCGCCAGATGAACCAGGCGCGGCAGGCGGCGATCACCCAGGAAATCAGCGAGATCGTCGGTGGCGCTGACGCGCTCGCCGATTCTGGCGGGGAGTGAGAAGGGTATGACTGCTCAGGTAGAGACGGCGACCGCGACCGGGCGCGTCGCCCGTGTCATCGGCCCGGTCGTCGACGTGGAGTTCCCCGCCGACGCCATTCCGGAGATCTACAACGCCCTCAACGCGCAGGTCACCCTGGGCGGCGAGGCGAAGACCCTGACGTTCGAGGTCGCCCAGCACCTCGGCGACAACATGGTCAGGGCGATCTCGATGCAGCCGACGGACGGCCTCGTCCGCGGCGCTCCGGTGACGGACTCGGGCCGTTCGATCGCGGTGCCGGTCGGCGACATCACCAAGGGCCACGTGTGGAACGCCCTCGGCGAGGCGCTGGACGTCCCCACCGCCTCGCTGGAGGTCAACGAGCGCTGGGGCATCCACCGCGGTGCTCCGCCGTTCGACCAGCTGGAGTCCAAGACCGAGATGCTGGAGACCGGCATCAAGGTCATCGACCTGCTGTGCCCGTACGTCAAGGGCGGCAAGATCGGCCTGTTCGGCGGCGCGGGTGTGGGCAAGACCGTCCTCATCCAGGAGATGATCCGCCGCGTCGCCCGCAACTTCGGTGGCACCTCGGTGTTCGCCGGAGTGGGCGAGCGCACCCGTGAGGGCAACGACCTCTGGGTGGAGATGGCCGAGGCGGACGTCCTCAAGGACACCGCGATGGTGTTCGGCCAGATGGACGAGCCGCCGGGCACCCGGCTGCGGGTGGCGCTGTCCGCGCTGACGATGGCGGAGTACTTCCGCGACGTGCAGAACCAGGACGTGCTGCTGTTCATCGACAACATCTTCCGGTTCACGCAGGCCGGTTCGGAGGTGTCCACGCTGCTCGGGCGCATGCCGTCCGCGGTGGGGTACCAGCCGACGCTGGCCGACGAGATGGGCGTGCTCCAGGAGCGGATCACCTCGACGCGCGGTAACTCGATCACCTCGATGCAGGCGATCTACGTGCCCGCCGACGACATCACCGACCCGGCGCCGCACACCACGTTCGCGCACCTGGACGCCACCACGACGCTGTCGCGAGGCATCTCCGAGAAGGGCATCTTCCCGGCGGTCGACCCGCTCGACTCCACCTCGCGGATCATGGACCCGCAGATCCTGGGGAACGAGCACTACGAGGTCGCCCAGGAAGTGATCCGGATCCTGCAGAAGTACAAGGAGCTGCAGGACATCATCGCGATCCTCGGCATCGACGAGCTCTCCGAGGAGGACAAGGTCACCGTCCAGCGGGCGCGGCGCATCGAGCGCTTCCTGTCGCACCCGATGTACGTGGCCGAGCAGTTCACCGGCCAGCCCGGTGAGACGGTGCCGAAGGACGAGACGATCTCCTCGTTCAAGGCGATCGCGGAGGGCAAGTACGACCATCTCCCCGAGCAGGCGTTCTTCATGTGCGGCGGCATCGAGGATGTCGAGAAGAAGGCCAAGGAGCTGGAGAAGTAGTCCGCTCCGGCGGGCCGCGCCCGGGCCTCGCGCCATCGCCAGTGTCGCCCCGCACCTGGGTGCCGCGACGCGCACGAGCCCGTCCGTCAACTCGTCCGGCAGCTTCCCCACCGGTGGCACCGACGCATG
>NZ_JBFAGB010000049.1:0-65732 GCF_040639875.1 Actinomadura sp. NPDC023710 | reverse complement strand
AAACCGGGCTGATCGCGAAGCGATGCCGCGTTCGCCCAGGTCCGGTCACGTAGCGAGCCGCCAGGCGAGCGAAGTGGGCCGGGACTTTGAAACACGGCCTAGTTCTCGGAGATGAGGGTGGGGAGGCGCCGCGTGCCGTCGCGCCGCCCGGCTCGGTGGTGGCCCTCGACGGCGGCCTGGACGATCCGGCCCTCGGCGCTGAAGGCCTGCTCCATCACCGTGATGTACTCGGCCGTCGGCGGGTAGAGGCGCGCGGCGGCGCCGGCCGTCCGGCGGATGAGGACGCGGGCGCCGGTGCGCAGCGCGGACTCGAAGTGGCGGACGTCGTGCCCCGCGCGGGCCTCGCAGGCGCCGAGGGCGCGGAACGCGTCGAGCACGGTGCTGGTCTCGCGGGCGCCGGTGTAGGCGGCGAGGGCGTCCCGGACGAGGGCGAGGATCTCGCGCGCCCTCAGGTGCGTGTAGGCGGGGACGCGCTCGGCGATCTCACCGGCGACCTCTGCGGTGATCTCGTCGAGGCGGTCGGTGAGGAACTGGTCCAGAGTGGGCTGCATGGCGCGTCCCCTCTCGTTGCTCGTCCCCGGGCGGGACCGGGAGCGTTGGCCGAGAGCACACCGATCCAGGCGGATGCGGTGGGGCTATGTTACCGGCGCGTAGGTCGGATGCGCTGCCCCCTTTTCCGAAATGTCGTTAAGCGGGGTTGGCGGCCCGGCCCTCCGTGATCAGAAGGACGATCGTCTCCTCGTGCCCGGACGCGAGAAGCGGACGGCGGTCCGGCGCCAGGGCCGCGCGGGCACCGGCGAGGGAGGCGGCGCCGCACGGCCCGGCCGGAACGCCGAGGTCGGCCAGGTCACGCATCGCGCGGGCCGTGGATGCATCGGTGACCGCCACGGCGGCGTCCAGGCCGGCGCGTAGGACGGGCCAAGCGAGAGTCGACGGAGTTGCGCAGTTCAGGCCCGCCATGGTGGTCGACCCCGTCTCGACGGTCAGCGGCCTGTCCTGGTGGAGGCTCGCCAGCACGCAGGGCGCCGCATCGGGTTCGACGGAGAGCAACGTGGGGGCGGATCGTCCCGAGCGGTAGTGAGTCACAGCCGCCTGGGCCAGCGACCCGACCCCGACTGGAATCGCCACAAGGCCCGCTGGGGCGGCCCCTGCCTCAGCGAGTTGTTCGTCTATCTCGGTGAAGAGGGTGGAGTAACCCTCGACTATCCATTGCGGCACGCGTTCATAGCCGGGCCACGCCGTGTCCTGGACGAGCAGCGCCGACGGGTCGGACGCCGCGGCATCGGCCGCGGCCCGCACCGCCTCGTCGTAGGGCGCCGGTATCTCGGTCACGGCCGCGCCCTCGGCCTTGATCGCGGCCACGGCCCCGGGGTGGACCCCGTGCGGGACGTGGACGTCCGCAGGCAGCCCCAGAAGCCGGGCCATCGCCGCGACCGCGCGCCCGTGGTTGCCGTCCGTCGCCGTCACGAGCCGGACGTCCGGCCGCATGGACCGCAGAACCGCGAGGGACGTGGCGCCGGGCGCGAGGCCCAGACGGTCGCAGAGCGCCCGGTGGACCCCCCACGAGGCACCGAGGATCTTGAAGGCGGGCAGCCCGAGGCGCGCCGACTCGTCCTTGACGAACAGCCGCCGGGCGCCCAGTTCGGCCGCCGGCGAGGGCAGTTCCACCAGCGGCGTCGGGGCGTGGCCGGGGAGCGTCCGATGGAAGGCGGCGACGTCGCGCGGCGCGGGCGGGCACGTCCAGTCCCGCGCGGCCGGACGGGCGAACCAGGACGACCGAGCAAGCGAGGCGGGAGCCGTGACCATGGCGAACACCGTGCCGCATCGGAATCTGATCAGTCCAGCGAATGTTTCCGAGCGATAATCATCACCCAAGCCGATGAATGGAGCGGTCATGCTGGACCTGCACCGGCTCCGGCTCCTGCGCGAGCTGAAGCACCGGGGGACGCTCGCCGCCGTCGCCGAGGCCCTCTCCTACAGCCCGTCCTCGATCTCGCAGCAGTTGTCCGTCCTGGAGAAGGAGGCGGGGGTGCCGCTGCTGGAGCCGGTGGGGCGCCGCGTCCGGCTGACCGCGCAGGCCGAGATCCTCGTCGCGCACACCGAAGCGGTGCTGGAGCGCCTTGAGCTGGCGGAGGCCGACCTCGCCGCGTCCCTGCACGGCATCACGGGGGTGCTGCGGGTCGCCGCGTTCCAGACGGCCGCGCTCGCGCTCGTCCCGGACGCGCTCAGCGCGCTGCGCGGCGCCCATCCGCGGCTCCGGATCGAGGTCACGCAGCGGGAGCCGGAGAGCGCCCTGCCCGCCCTGCTCGCGCGCGACTTCGACCTCGTGATCACCGAGGAGTACCCGGGCGACCCGAGCCCGCGCCCGGCGGGCGTCGACCACGCGGAGCTCGGCACGGACGAGATCCGCCTCGCGCTCCCGTCGCGGTCGCCGGACGCGGCCCTGCGCGACCTGGCGGAGAGCCCGTGGGTGATGGAACCGGAGGGCACGGCGTCCCGGCGGTGGGCGACGCGGCTGTGCCGGGAGGCCGGGTTCGAGCCGGACGTGCGGTTCGAGTCGACCGACCTGCTGCTGCATCTGCGGCTGGTCGAGCGCGGGCATGCCGCCGCGCTGCTGCCGGGCCTGGTGTGGCAGGACGGTCCGCCTGCCGTACCGGTCGTCCGGCTGCCGGAGGGGCACCGCACGCGGCACCTGTTCACGGCGTCCCGCCGAGGAGGCGGCTCCCACCCGGCCGTACGCGCCTTCCGCGAAGCCCTCGCGGACGCCTTCTCCGCCCGTCCCCAGGGTCCGGATCAGGGATGGCCAGGGGGAAGACTCCACCGTGAATAGGGGTTTTCCCCTATGGCGATGAATTCAGCAGGAAGGCAGAGTCGTAGTCAGCAGAAGGGTGACGAGGAAGTCTCCCGCAGGAAGAAGGCAGTCCGATGTCGACCACGCCGAGCTTCACCACGATGAACGCTTCCGACCTCGCCGAGATCCTGTTCACCTCCCCGCTGCAGGAGTCCGACCGTCCCTCCGCCGAGCAGGTCCGCACCGCGATCAACGCCCGGCTCGGGGCCTGCGGGGGAGACAGCGCCGCGTGGGTCGCCGCCGTCGCCCAGGAGGCCGGCGACCACCCGGAGACCTACCTGGCCCGGATGCGCTGGGCGCTCAGCACCGTGCACGCGATCTACCCCGACCTGACCACCGCCGCCTGACCCGGGAGGGATCATGCGCTCACCGTTCGCCGACCGCCGCGAGGACATCCTCCCCCGCTCGCTCGCCGAGTTGCTCGCCGCCGAGGCGTCCCACGCCGCCGACGAGCCGCCCCGGCGCCGGCAGCGCAGGACCAGGACCGTCCGGCGCGTCACCTGACCCGCGGGGGTCAGTGGCGCGACTTGGTCTTCTTGGTCGTCTTGTGCTTGGAGGACTTCTTCTTGTGGCCTCCGCCGTCCGACTCCCACTCGTACCCGGGGGTGTTGTTCTTGCAGAAGCGATCGCTCACCTTCGTGTCGGTCGCGTCATGCTCGCACCACCGGTCCTGACCGCAGGCGGTCAGCCCGAACGCGGCGACCAGACCGACGAGCGCAAGGGCCGCGGAACGGGATTTCACCATCTTTTGCCTTCTCTCCGGCAGGGGTGTCGACGACGACGGGGGATCTGACGTGCGCGACCGCGCCGGCGTTCCGTCGTCGCGCGATACGGGACGTGGCCTGGACCGGCCGCGAACTATGCTGGCCGCCGTGAGCGAAGAGCCGACGGAGGAACAGGGCGGCCGTCCCGGCGCCGACGCCCGCGAGTACCGCATCGGCGAACTCGCCACGGCCGCCGGGGTCCCGGTGCGGACGCTGCGGTACTACCAGGAGCGCAAGCTGCTGCCGCCGCCCCGCCGCGAGGGACGCATCGGCCTGTACTCCGAGGACCACCTGGCCCGCCTCCGCATGATCGGGAACCTGCTGGACCGCGGGCACACCCTGGAGGGCATCCGCGAGCTGCTGGCCGCGTGGGAGCAGGGCCGCGACATCGGCACCGTCCTCGGCGTCGAGAAGGCGGTCACGACCCCGTGGTCGAACGAGGTCCCGGTGACGATGACACTGGAGGAGCTGGCCGCGCTGTTCCCCGGGGAGGTCGGCCCGGAGGCCGTCGAGCGGGCCGTCGCGCTCGGCCACATCGAGGTGGACGGCGACCGCGTCACCCACTGGAGCCGCCGCCAGCTCGACGCGACGGTGACACTGGTCCGGGTCGGGGTGCCGCTGGACGCCGTGCTCGCGGCCGGCCAGGAGCTCCAGCGCAGCATGGACGACCTCGCCGCGATGTTCGTCCGGCTGATCACGACGCACGTCGTCGGGCACCTGGACGAGGCCGTCGACGACCGGGACCTCGGGGCCCTCACCGAGACCATCGCCCGGCTGCGGCCGGGGGCCCAGGTCACGGTCGAGGCCGGCTTCGCGCGGGCCATGGACCGGCAGGTCCGCGGCGCGATCGACGAGCTGCTCGGCCGCCTGGCCACTCCCTGAGCGGTCCTTTACCGAAGCACGGCCGTCAGACGCCCCGCCCCGGCTTTCATGATCATTAGCGTGGCCGGATGGCACGATCCATCGCCGCGCTCGCGCTCGCGGCCGCGCTGCTGCCGGCCGCCGCGCCCGCCCGGGCCGCGGCCCCGGACGGCCCCTGCTCGTCGTCCCGGCACCCGAAGGCCGCCGACCGGCTCGGCGCGCGGATCAGGCACGCGCTGCGCGGCCGCACCGGAACCGAGTCCGTCGCGGTCTACGACCGCCGGCGCGGCATCCGCTGCGCGGTCGCGGCCGGGCGGCACTACGACTCGGCGAGCGTCGTCAAGGTCACGGTCCTCGGCGCGCTGCTGCGCCGGGCGGCCGACGAGGACCGCCCGCTGACGGCGGCCGAGCGGATCCGGGCCCGCAGGATGATCACCCGCTCGGACAACCGCGCGACGTCCGCCCTGTGGCGTTCGGTGGGACGCGCCCGCATCGCGAACTTCCTCGACCGGGCGGGGATGACGCAGACCGAACTGGATCCCGGCGGCCACTGGGGGCTGACCCGGATCACCGCGCACGACGAGATCGAGCTGCTGGAACAGCTCACCTCGCCGAGGGGGCTCCTGCCCGCCAAGGCCCGCGCGTACGCGTTGGGGCTGATGCACGAGGTCGTCCCGGCGCAGCGGTGGGGGACCCCCGCGGGACGTCCCGCCGACGTCACCTGGCACGTGAAGAACGGCTGGCTGCCGCGCCCGGGACGGCACTGGCGCGTCCACAGCATCGGCGGTTTCGACGGGCACGGCGAGGACTACATGATCGTGGTGCTCACGCAGGACACCCCGTCCATGGGCTACGGAATCGCCACCATCGAACGCGTGGCCCGCACCGTCCACCACAGCCTGGCCACGATGAAGCGCCCGACGCCGCCCGGCCGAACGCAGGACGCCCGCAACGCCTGATCAGTACCGCACAGGAGGCCGCTACTGCGGCCCCGTGCCCGGACGTTCGGCGGGGCCTTGCTCCAGGGCGGCCTCGTAAGCACGCAAGGCGTTGACGACCGTGGCACGTTCGGTGGGGGCGAGGTCGCGCATGACGCGCTCCCAGGCCGAGGCACTGCCGGAGAGCCATTCGGCGATCGGCGCTGCGAAGGCGGGCGCGATGGCGACGATGCGGCGGCGGCGGTCGTCGGGATCGGCGGTGCGCTCCAGGACGCCCGGCCGCGACAGGTCGCTCACCATGAGGCTGACGGTCGTCGGGGCGACCTCCAGCCGGCCGGCGAGCTCGTTGACGCCGGCCGGGCCGTCGTACTCCAGGTGGGCCAGCAGCGCGAGATGGCGCGGCGCCAGGTCAAGCCCCTGGAGGGCCGGGGGAATGGGCAGGCGCTTGGCGCGGCCGACGAGCCGCGGCATGAGCAGCAGCAGGGTGCGGACGGCCTCGTCGACGGCCGGACCGCCCGATTCGGTGGACATCGGCACCCTCCGCAAGTACCTTTGAGGTCAAAGCCTTTGAGGCCAAAGAGAACGGGGACCACTGTGCCGCATCTGACCGTCCACCTGCCAGAAGACAAGCTGGCGGGCAACGAGTCCGAGCTCATCACCGCGCTGACCGAGGCGATCGTCGGCGTCTACGGCGAGTGGGCCCGCGACCTGGCGAGCATCCGCCTGTCCGGCGTCCCCGCCGGCCGCTTCGCGCGGGGCGGCAAGGCCGTGGACACGACCATCTCGCTGCTCATGGGCGTCCGCGCCGCCGCCTTCGACCGCCCCGACGCCGCCGAGATCACCGCCGCCCTGGCCGCCGCCCTCACCGACGCGATCACCGATGTCCTCGGCGAGGACCTCCGCCCCGGCACCACGGTGGAACTGGTGGCGTCCCCCCAGGAACGCACCTTCGTGGCGGGCGCCCCCGCCCCCTGACCGGCGGAGGCGGCATGATCGTCAATGTCGGCGATCCGGAGACACGGCGCGAGCGGGTCACTACGGTCCCTTTCTAGCCGGAACTCATCTCTCTGGAGGGAACGCCGTGGCCGCAGGCGAGGAGGGCGTCGTCACCCTGGACGTCGCGACGGGGAGCGAACTCGGGTTGTCCGAGGACGACCTCATGCTTCTCACCGAGACCGGGCTGCCCAGAGACGCGGGCGGGTACTTCTGCACGGACATCCCCGACGGGCCGCTCGGGCTGTTCGCCGTCCTCCCGCTGAACGAGGACAACCGGGCTCTGATCCTGGGCGGAACCGGGCCCGACGGCGACATGCTGTACTTCCTCGACGTGAACGAGGGCGTCGTCGTTCTCTTCTCCCCGGGAGAGGGCGACGAGGAGCCCCAGTTCGAGATGGTGAACACCACGCTGCGGTCCTTCGCCGAGTTCGTCTCCCGGCTGGGCGCGTACGTGTACTCGCCCTGGGCGGAGCGGCCCGCGGACGACAAGGCCCGCCTGGCGGAGATCGCCGCGGGCCTGGCGGAGCTCGATCCCGAGGCGTTCGGCCATCCGCACAGTTGGTGGGCGATGGCGGTCGCCCGTCTCCGGCGGGAGGCGGCCAGGCGGGAGCGGGCGCATTCGCCCGCCGAGTCGCACAGCGAGTCCCTCGACCGGGCCCTCGACCGGCTGGAGGAGAAGGGGTGGCGGCAAGTCACGGCCAAGGAGTTCGCGTCCGCGACCGACGAGTACGGACTGCTGGCCCTGCCGGAGGACTTCTCGGACGCGTTCTCCGCCGACGGCGTTCTTCTCCGGGACGTCGACGTCCGCTGGCGCGGCGGCCTTCCCTCGGAGATCCAGGCGGTCTTCGCCCGGGAGGGGCTCGTGGTCCGCGTCCCTGAGGAGGAACCGCAGGACGAGGACGACTACGACGCCGCGATGGAACGGCTCATGGCGGCGGTCCACGACACCCAGGGGCCGGGCGAGGGCACGGTGACCTGCCTGGTCCCCGGGGAGACCTCCGATCTGTGCCGGATCGTGCGGGCGTTCGAACGCCTGGCCGCGAACGGCTACGTCGCCGAGCCCGCCCTCTGGCCCACCACGTCGGGATGCTGGCAACGCGTCGCCGAGCAGACCCAGGACGCGGAGTCGCTCAAGGCCGTCTTCTGGAACACCCAGAGCCATGACGACGCCTTCGACACCAGGGGCGACCTGGTCGACGAGCTGTACCTCGGCTGGGCAGGCGACCGCGAGGAGATCGCCGCAGCCCTGGCGGAGACGGAGCTCGCGGTGAAGACCCCCGAAGACGAGGGAACGACCTTCATCCTCGCTCCCGCCGACCGCCGAACCTGAGGGGCCGGCCGGGACGGCGTCGCACGGGGTGGCGGCAGCGTTCGCGCCAGGTGCTCGGCCACCGCGCAGCCGGTAGGCGACTCCGGGCCGAGTTTTCAAGATACGGCCGACCCCCGTGACCGGCTGCCCGCGGCCCAGGGCTCGGCGATACTGGGGGGATGGTCGACGACGAGCGCTGGAAGGCGCGTTTCCGGGCCGCGCGGATCAGCCTGCCTCGATGGGCGCGTGACGCCCCGAGCCGCAGCATCTACCGCTCCAACGTGAGCGGGACGTGGGAGGTCTACACGTGGGACCGCGAGACGGGTGAGCAGCGCCAGGTGACCGACCGCCCCAACGGGACGTGGTACGGCACCGTCGACCCGTCCGGCGCATGGGTGTGGTGGTTCGCCGACACGGACGGCGACGAGTTCGGCGTGTGGAAGCGCGTCCCGTTCGGGGAGACCGAGAGCGCACCGGCCGTTCCGGAGTTGGAGCCGTCGTATCCGGCGGGGCTGGCCCTCGGCCGCAGCGGCCTCGCCGTGATCGGGCGGACGACCGAGGAGGGCAACACCGTCCACCTGTGCCGGGCGGACGCCGCGCCGGAGGTGCTCTACCACCACGCGGAGGACGCCCACGTCGCCGGCGTTTCACAGGACGAGTCCCTGATCGCGATCGGGCACAGCGAGCACGGCGACAGCCGCCACATGGCGCTGCGGGTCGTGCGGCAGGACGGCTCCCCGATCGCCGACCTCTGGGACGGACCGGGCAAGGGCGTCTACGGCGCCGGTTTCGCTCCGGTCGACGGCGATTCGCGGCTTCTGGTCAACCACGAGCGGCGCGGCCGGGACGAGATGCTCATCTGGGACCCGGTCGCGGGCACCGAGCAGGAGATCGTGCTCGACCTGCCCGGCGAGATCGGTGCGAGCTGGTACCCGGACGGGGCGGCGCTGCTGATCTCCCACTCGCACGAGGCGCGCGACGAGCTCTACCGCTACGACCTGACCGACGGGGACCTGACCAGGATCGACACGCCGCGCGGGGTGCTCGGCGGGGCCGACGTCCGGCCGGACGGGACGGTCGAGTTCTCCTGGTCGTCCGCCGCCGAGCCGCCGGTGATCCGCTCGACGTCCGGCGCGGTCGTGCTCACCCCGCCCGGGTCCACGGCGCCGCCGTCCGTCCCGGTCGAGGACGTGTGGGTGGACGGCCTGGCCGGCCGCATCCACGCGCTGGTCAGCAAGCCGGAAGGCGACCGCCCCTTCCCGACCGTCTTCGACATCCACGGCGGGCCGACCGCGCAGGACGACGACTCGTTCGCCCCCACCGTGGCCGCGTGGGTCGACCACGGGTTCGCGGTCGTCCGCGTGAACTACCGGGGCTCGACCGGCTACGGCTCCGAATGGCGCGACGCCATCGAGGGGCGCGTCGGCATCACCGAACTGGAGGACGTCAAGGCCGTCCGCGACTGGGCGGTCGAGTCGGGCCTCGCGGATCCCGCGCGCCTCGTCCTGACCGGCGGATCATGGGGCGGGTTCCTCACCCTGCTCGGCATCGGCACCCGGCCGGACGACTGGAGCGTCGCGGTCGCGGCCGTTCCGGTGGCCGACTACGTCGCCGCGTTCGAGGACGAGATGGAGGGGCTGCAGGCGTTCGACCGGTCCCTGTTCGGCGGTTCGCCGGAGGAGGTCCCGGAGCGGTACCGCGAGTCGTCCCCCATCACCTACGTCGCGCAGGTCAAGGCGCCGGTGCTGGTCCTGGCGGGGGAGAACGACCCGCGCTGCCCCATCCGCCAGATCGACAACTACCTCGCGCGGCTCGCCGAACTGGGGCACCCGCACGAGGTGTACCGGTACGACGCGGGCCACGGCTCCCTCGTCGTCGAGGAGCGCATCACTCAGATGGCCGCCGAGATCGGCTTCGCCCGGAAACATCTCGGCATGTCGTGATCTTTCCCCGGGACGGGCGGGCCGCCTCGCCCGTCCCGGGTTTACAAGATCGCCCCTTCGGGCATCCCTCCGATCGGCCGAACGCACCACCGGTCCAGCGAGGACCGGCTCTCGCCCCCCGGACATCACCGATCGGGGGGACCGCACATGCCACGGCCGTGCAGCATCCACTGCGTCATGCCGTCCGGGCGCCGCCGGGCGCCCGGCCTGGCCCACCGCCCGGCGTTCCGCCTGGCCGCAGGGGCGACCGCCCTCGCCATCGCCGGCACCATGCTCGCGCTCGCCCCGCCCCGCGCGTCCGCCGCGACGCGCCCTTCACTCGTGTCGCGGCCTTTCCCCGACGCCGGACCGCCGTCCTCGGCCAGGCGCCTGCTCAGCCCGGCGCCCGCGTCCCGTCCGGAGGTCGGGTTGCAGGCCGCTCGCAAACGGACCGTCCCGCCGCGGGACGTCCTGCCGGACCTGCCGAACTCCCAGCGCTTGGACCAGCAGTTCGCCGAGTACGCGCTGCGGGCGAGCGGCATCGGCTGGCGCTCCACCGGCGGCTGCTCCGACCGGACGGTGCGGACCTGCACGTCCTTCGAGGGCATCCGGTGGGGGACGATCAGGAGCCTGATCGAGTTCGCGGAGTCGAGCGGCTGCGAGGTCACCGTCACCGGCGGCACCGAGCACGGCCACGCGGGCGGCGTCCACAGCCACGCGAACGGCTACAAGGTCGACATCGCGACCGGGATCTGCGTCGACGAGGCGGTGCGGCGCTACCCGTTCATCGGCGTGCGGGGGGACGGCGCGCGGCTCCACCGGTCCCCCGAGGGCGTCGTGTTCGCCCGCGAGAAGGACCACTGGGACATCACGATCAGGCGCGGACCTCGCGGATGATGCCCACCAGCTCGCGGGTCACCGACTTGAACCCGGGGATGCGCGACATCGCGACCATGCGGTTGACCAGCGGGACCGTCCGCTCGACGAGCAGGTAGGTCTTGCGGCAGCCGGCCGAGCTGTCGTGCACCCAGTACAGCACGATGCCCATCGAGTAGATCCACAGCAGTTCGGGCAGCTCCGCCCGGAACTCCTTGTCGATCTTCAGGTCGGAGCCCTCGACGACCTCGCGGTAGATCGCCACCGCCGAGTCGCGGGCCGGTCCGGACTCGGCGCTGAACGGGTTGAGCGGGCTGGTCGGCTCGGCGGCGAACTTGAAGAACTTCCCGGCGAACTCGTGGTACGGGACCATCGTGTCGACCCGGGCCTTCAGGACGCCCAGCAGCCGGGGCGCGAACTCGCGCTCGGCGTCCAGGACGGCCCGGCAGGCGGCGACGTGCTCGTCCTGCAGCTCGTCGTAGTAGGCCTGGATCAGCTCTTCCTTGGACCCGAAGTAGTAGTAGGCGTTGCCGACCGAGACACCCGCCTCCTTGGCGATCGCCCGCATCGTCGTCTGCTCGTATCCGCGCTCCCGGAACAGGCGCAGCGCCGTCTCGACGATCAGGGCGCGCGTCTGCTCGGACTTCACGGCCTTCGTCTCGGTCACGCATGCCACCCTAAAGCCCGAGTACGACCTCCCGCTCATGCCACCATCCGCCGCGCGGTGCAACCCGGCGCCGGGGAGCGGTGTTGACCGAGCATGACCAACGCCCTGGAAACCCTCGAACGCTTCTACGCCGCGGAGGCGGACTACCTGGCCGCCGGCGGCCCCGGCAAGGGGGACTTCTCAGTGATGGCCGCTCATCTCACCCCGGACGTCGTGATGTACCAGGCGCCCAGCCTCCCCTACGGCGGGACGTGGCGCGGCCACGACGGCATGGAGCGGTTCATGGCCGTGATGAGCGGGCTGTGGTCGGATCTGACGTTCCGCGAGCAGCACTACGCGGTGGACGGCGAGACGGTCACGGTCCGCAACGACTGCGTGTTCCGGGCCCGCGTGACCGGGCGGGAGGTGGACACGTCCGTCCTGCAGTGGATCACGGTGCGGGACGGCCTGGTCAGCGAGTTCCGCCCGTTCTACCTGGACACCGCCGCCATCCTCGCGGCTCTCAGGGAGTGAGTTCGGCGGCGACCAGCTCGGCGATCTGGGCGGTGTTGAGCGCCGCGCCGTTGCGGAGGTTGTCGCCGCACAGGAAGAGGTCGAGCGCCCGCGGGTCGTCCAGCGAGCGCCGCACCCGCCCCACCCAGGCGGGATCGGTGCCGACGACGTCCGCGGGCGTGGGGAACTCCTGCGTCTCCGGGTTGTCGCAGAGGACGACGCCAGGCGACCCGGCGAGGACGGCCTGCGCCTCCCGCTGGTCGACCCGGTCCTCGAACACCGCGTGGACCGACAGCGAGTGCGCCGTCACCACCGGGACGCGGACACAGGTCGCCGTCACCCGCAGGTCGCGCAGGCCGAGCACCTTCCTCGACTCCTCCCGGATCTTGAGCTCCTCCGAGCTCCAGCCGCCGTCGCGGACCTCGCCCGCCCACGGCACCACGTTCATCGCGAGCGGCGCCGGGAACGGTCCGAACTCGCCCACCGCGCAGCGCAGGTCGCCCGCGCGGTTGCCGAGCGCCCGGTCGCCGCCGACCTTCTCCATCTGCTCGTACAGGGTGTCGACGCCCTCCAGCCCGACGCCCGACGCGGCCTGGTAGGACGACACGACGAGCTCGCGCAGCCCGTACCGGCGGTGCAGCGCCCCGATCACCATGATCATCGACAGCGTGGTGCAGCTGGGGCTCGCGACGATCCCGCGCGGACGCCGGCGCACCCGCTCCGGGTTCACCTCCGGGACGACGAGCGGCACGTCCGGTGCCATCCGGAACGCCCCGGAGTTGTCGACCGCCACGGCGCCGCGGTCCGTCGCGACCGGCACCCACCGCGCGGCCACCGCGTCCGGCACCCCGAAGATCGCGATGTCGACGCCGTCGAAAACCTCGGGCGTCAGCGGCGCCACCTCGACGTCCGCGCCGCGCAGCGGCAGCGTCCGTCCCGCCGACCGGGGCGAGGCGACCAGCCGGATCTCCCCGTACACGTCGCGGCGGGTGGACAGCAGGTCGATCATCACGGCCCCGACGGCCCCCGTGGCTCCGACGACGGCGAGCGTCGGCCCGCCCGTCGCCCTGGTCCTCGTGCCGGCCGGCCGGGCATTCGGGGCCATGGTCGCGCCACCCTCTCGCCGTCGAGTCGTGTCCGCACGTCCAACTCCCGCCGCGTGCGGCCGGTTCCCTCAGCGACCCTGCCACGGCCGGCGGCCGGCGTCAGCGTCGTGTGCCACAGGACGAACACGACAAAGCGGGCCGCACGGAATCCGCGCGGCCCGCTGAGCCGTGCGGTCAGCGGCCGGTGCCCCCGTAGACGACGGCCTCGACCTGCTCGGCGTCCAGGTCGAACGCGTGGTGCGCTGCGGCGACCGCGGTGTCGATGTCGTCCTGGGCGACGACGACCGAGATCCGGATCTCCGAGGTGGAGATCATCTCGATGTTCACCCCGGCCTCGGCGATCGCGCCGAACAGCGAGGCGGTGACGCCCGGGTGCGAGCGCATCCCGGCGCCGATCAGCGACACCTTGCCGATGCGGTCGTCGTAGCGCAGCGACTCGAAGCCGATCTTCTCCTTCAGCTTGTTCAGCGCGGTGAGGGCGCTCTGCCCGTCGGTGGACGGCAGCGTGAACGAGATGTCGGTCCGCCCCGTGGACGCCGCCGACACGTTCTGCACGATCATGTCGATGTTGATCTCGGCCTCGGACAGCACCGTGAAGATCGTGGCGGCCTCACCGACCTTGTCGGGCACTCCCACCACGGTGATCTTGGCCTCGCTCCGGTCGTGCGCGACGCCGGAGATGATCGCCTGCTCCATGTCCTGTCCTTCGATCTCGCTGCTGTCGACGACCCACGTGCCCACCTTCTGGCTGAACGAGGACCGCACGTGGATCGGGATGTTGTAGCGGCGCGCGTACTCCACGCAGCGCAGATGCAGGATCTTCGCCCCGCTGGCCGCCATCTCCAGCATCTCCTCGTAGGAGATCTTCGGGATCTTGCGGGCGGCGGGCACGATGCGCGGGTCGGCGGTGAAGACGCCGTCGACGTCGGAGTAGATCTCACAGGCGTCGGCGTCCAGGGCCGCCGCCAGCGCGACGGCCGTGGTGTCGGACCCGCCGCGGCCGAGCGTCGTGATGTCCTTGGTCCCCTGCGACACGCCCTGGAACCCGGCCACGATGCAGATCGAGCCGCCGTCGAGCGCGGTCCGGATCCGTCCCGGCGTCACGTCGATGATCTTGGCTTTGCCGTGCGAGCCGTCAGTGATCACGCCGGCCTGGGAGCCGGTGAACGAGCGGGCCTCGTGGCCCAGGTTCGCGATGGCCATGGCCAGCAGCGCCATCGAGATCCGCTCGCCGGCGGTGAGCAGCATGTCCAGCTCACGGGCGGGCGGCAGGGGGCTGACCTGCTTGGCCATGTCGATGAGGTCATCCGTCGTGTCGCCCATGGCGGAGACCACGACGACCACGTCGTTCCCCGCCTTCTTCGTTGCGACGATGCGCTGGGCGACCCGCTTGACGCCTTCGGCGTCGGCGACGGAGGAGCCACCGTACTTCTGCACGACAAGAGCCACGAGTGGGCGCTCCTCGGATCGGGGTCGGGCGTTTCTGGTCGTCGAGTCTACAGAGGGGGACCCCATGGATCACGACCAGGTAACTCTCCTGCCCCTGGGGCGGCCGGACGCGGCCGCCGGGCGGGCACGCCCCGGAGTGATCGCGTGACGGGCCGGGCGGTATGGACGACCGTGGCCCAGAATGTACGCGCCATGGATTCTTAATGGCCGATGCACGCGAATAATCTGGAGTCGAGGGCGATGCACCGGCAAATGCCGTATTGAGGGGTGCCCATGTGGCGCTGGCTATCGCAGATTCCGTTCGCGTCGCGGATATCCGAATGGAACCGTGAGCGGACCTCCTGGGTCCTGTGCGAGGGAGTGCACGCCAACGTCCGGGAACTGAACGCCCAGCTGGCCTCCAAGGACGCGCCGCCGCGCTCCGCAGAGCACGCGCAACTCGTCTCCCATGCCTCGCTGGCCTTGGACGATGCGTGCCGGGTCATCGATGTCGACAAGCATCCGCGGGGCCGGACCGCGTCACACGTGGCCGCGGCGCAGATGCACGTCAATTCCGCTCGCACCATGTGGTTGCGGACACTTCCTCCCGAGGAACTCGCTCCTCACCTGCCGGACCTCTTCGCCATCATCAAGCAGCATCTCCCCCACGACGACACCCGCCGGATCGCCGCCGAAAAGGCCGCGTCGGAGTTGCAGCAGGCATGTGCGGCGAACGATGCCGCCCACGAAGCGGCAGGCCGGCACCACTGGTGGACGGTGACGCGCGGCGCCGACCCTTCCACGCCGTCGGTCCCGGAGTTGTCGGCCGTGCTGGACGCGGTCGACGCCGCACGAGAGGCCTCACTGAAAGAGAGGCTGCGCGCCGTGAACTTCGCGCGCCTCGTCTGGCTCACGGCATTCGGCCTGTTCTGCCTGGCCTGCGGCATCGCCGTGGCCGGTGCCATCTGGAAGTCGGCCGTGCCGCTGTGCTTCATGCCCGGTAACGAGATCGCCTGCCCCAGCAGGACCGCGAGCTCGTCGCCTCTGCCCTCCCCCGGCTCGGTGGCCTCTCCCGGGGACTACGCCATCGTCGAGATCGCCGGGGTCACCGCGGCCTGTATCGCGGCGGCCTCCGCTCTGCGGAAGGTCCGGGGATCATCGGTCTCCTTCGGCATCCCCGTGGCGCTGGCCCTCCTGAAACTTCCCACCGGGGCGCTCGTGGCCGTCCTCGGGATCCTGCTCCTGCGCGGGGAGTTCGTTCCGGGGTTGAGCGCCCTCGACTCTTCAGGCCAGATCATCGCCTGGGCGGTCCTGCTCGGCTATTCGCAGGAACTGTTCACCAACCTCGTGGACAAGCAGGGCCGCCAGGTGCTGGAAGGCGTTCATGGGACCGCCGATGCCAGGACGCCACGGGAGAGCGTTGTCCCGCAGGCGACGCCGACGACGTCGGTGCCGGTATCGGTGCCGGTGCCGAGCAGCGACGGCGATCGGCGGCCCGGAACGCGGACAGGCGAACACTCCATCCATCCATGAGGAGGCGATCGGCATGACCGACCAAAGCGTGCAGGAAACAGTCCAGGCCCCGCCCTGGCCGGGTCGGTTCCTCGCCCTGCTGAGGGGCGATGACGTCCGCACATGGCAGGACAAGATGTTCAAGCGCGGCTGGACGAGCCTCGTGGTCGACGGCATCTACGGCCCCCGCTCCGAGGAGGTCTGCGTGGCCTTCCAGAAGGAGAAGGGGCTGAACGTCGACGGCATCGTCGGACCGCGGACCTGGGAGGCGACCTGGAAGGCGCCGATCACGTAGCGCTCTTCGCGCTGCCGCCGAACGGGCGTGCCCGGCCATGGCACGCCCGTCGCCGTGCCGGCGCCGACTCTTCCCGTCCGCTCCTAGACGGCGGTCTTGATGGGGTCCTGTGCCGGTTCGGTGGGTTTCGCGGCACGGGCACAGAGGCCGAACGCGGTGATCAGGGCGGCGCCGGCCGCCGCGGCGAAGGGGACGGTCAGAGCCGTGCGGAGAGCCTCAAGGCGGGCTTCCTGGGAGTCGTCGCCGCCGAGCGCCGCGACCTGGACGGCCGTCACGGCGGAAAGCCCGAGGGCCGCGCCGAACTGGATCGCCGTGTAGAGCAGGCCGCCCGCCAGACCGTACTCGCCCTCGTCGACGCCGTCCGTGGCGGCCATCGTCAACGGGCCGTAGGCCAGGGCGAACGCCAGGCTGAGCAGCGCGATGATCGGGAACATGGCGGTGTAGGCCCAGTCCAGCCCGACCGGCAGGAACAGCCCGTAGGCGACGGCCGCGAGGACGAGGCCGCCCAGCAGGACGCGCAGATTGCCGAAGCGGTTCACCAGGCGCGGGGTCAGGGTCGGCGCGAGCACGGTGTCGAGGCCGACGACGAGCATGCCCAGTCCGGTCTGCCAGGTCGTCCAGCCTCGGAGTTCCTGCAGGTACAGGGTCATCAGGAACTGGAAGCCCGCGAACGCGCCGATGAACAGCAGGGCGCTCAGATCCGTCCGGACGAGGGCGGCCGACCGCAGGATGCCGAGGCGGACGAGCGGGCTCGCCGACCGGCGCTCGATCAGGGTGAACACGGCGAGGAGAAGCAGCCCTCCGCCGAGGACGCCGGCGGTGAGCGCGGCGCCCTCGCCGGGGTGCTCCAGCCGGACGACCCCGTAGGTGAGGAGCAGCATGGCTCCGGCGACCGCGAACGCGCCCGGCAGGTCGAAGTCGCGCGTCCCCCTCCTCGGCCCGGCGGCCTGCGGGTCGGCGACCAGCGGGACGGCCGCCGCCAGCAGCAGCGCCGACAGGATGACCGGCGCGAAGAAGACCCAGCGCCAGCCGAGCGACGTCAGCAGGCCGCCGGCGACGAGGCCGAGCGAGAAGCCGCCCGCGGCCGTTCCCGCGTAGACGCCGAGCGCCCGGGTGCGAGCGGGCCCGGCCGGGAACGCGGCGGTCACCAGCGCGAGTCCCGCCGGGGCCATGAACGCCGACGCGACCCCGGTGACGAACCGCGCGACCAGCAGCATCCAGCCCTCGGTGGCGAGGCCGCCGAGACCGGAGAACACCAGGAAGACCGCCAGCCAGAACAGGAACACCCGCCGCCGGCCCAGCAGGTCGGCGGCGCGCCCGCCGAGCAGCATGAACCCGCCGTAGCCGAGCACGTAGGCGCTGATGACGCCGCTCAGCATGCCGGTCGACAACCCCAGGTCCGCCCGGATCGACGGCAGCGCGAGGTTGAGCATCGCCATGTCGATCCCCTCCAGGAAGACCGCACCGCACAGGACCAGCAGGGACGCCCAGGCGCGGCCGTCCATACGGGACGCGGATGTGGACATGACCCGGCTCCTCTCCTCCGAGGCACCGGTTCCCCTGATGGATGCCGGTTCCCTCTTGTTACCGGCAGCATCGTCCGACACCATCGGTAAGCATGGAAGACGGAACTTTCGCGTCCCCTGGTTACTGCGGAGTCACCGCCGCCGACGAGGACGTTCTTCAGTGGGACACCCGCAACGACTGCGAGGTGCGTCAGATCCTCGACCGCGTCGCGGACAAGTGGTCCCTGCTCGTCATCGCGCTGCTCGACCAGCGGTCCCTGCGCTTCACCGAGCTCCGCCGCCGGATCGACGGCATCAGCCAGCGGATGCTGGCGCGGACGCTCCGGCACCTCGAACGGGACGGGCTCGTCAGCCGCACCGTCCACCCGACCGTCCCCCCGCGCGTCGACTACGCGCTCACGCCGATGGGCGCGACCCTCCACGCGACGATCCGGTCGCTCGTGGTGTGGACGGAGGAGCACCAGAGCGCGATCGCCGCCGCCCGGACCGCCTACGACGCCCGCGTCGAAGCCGAACGGCGGGCGGCCGAGCAGGAGGCCGCCGAACGCGACGCCGTGGCCCGCGACGTCCTCGCCTACCGCCGCTGACCGCACGCGAGGATCACCCCGCCGGTTTCACGGGAAACCTGCTCGGCCGGGGCTGTGGCGCTAGAGCGCCGGCGGGCCCTGTTCGATGCGGCGCAGGACGGGTTCGAGGCGCTCGTTCTCCTCGGTGCCGATGATCCGGCGCTCGTCCCACCAGGTCGCGCCGGCGTCGGCCAGCGGGCCGACCAGGTCGCGGGCGTCGGCCGGGCTGGCGCCGCCCACGACGATCTCGAACAGCCCGTCGCCCTCCCGGTGCCGCCGGACGTAGGCGACCAGGTCGCGGACGTCCTCGACGGCGGGCGCTCGGCCGTGCGAGCCGGGGCCGAACAGCGGGACGGCGCCGTCCCAGCGGGCGGCCCGCCGCATGGGCCGCCGGTTCGGCCAGAACCCGGCGATCCACACCGGCGGCCGCGGCCGCTGCGCCGTCGCGGGCAGCAGCGCCACGTCCTCGACCCGGTAGTGCCGCCCGTGGTGGGTGACCGGTTCGCCGGACCAGTAGCGTTCGAGCAGGCCGAGCCCCTCGTCCAGCCGCTCGGCGAGGAGGACGGGGTCGGTGGGCTCCCCGAAGGCCCCGTACTCGTCGGCGACCGGACCGCCGAGGCCCGCCGCGAAGACCACCCGTCCGCCGCTGAGGACGTCCAGCGTGGCGACCTGGCGGGCCAACTGCTCGGGGCGCCGCCGCGGAACTGGCGTCACCAGCGTGCCGAGCCTGATCCGGCTCGTCGCCAGCGCCGCCGCCGTCAGCAGCATCCACGGATCCCCGAAGGACCTGCGATCGCTCTTCACGTGGACGACGTGGTCCCACACGAACAGCCCGTCCCACCCGGCCCGCTCCGCCGCCTCCGCGACCCGCGCCACGGTCCGCGGATCGGCGAAGTCCCCGAAGTTCGGAATATTGATCGAGTACCGCATCCCCGCATGTTGCGCCGTCCCCCGTGCCCGCGGCAAATCGCTTCAGCGGCGGGTGGGGTCGGTGGACAGCTCGGAGAGGTTCATCGCCATCGTGCGGTGGACGGCGGGGATCCAGTCGAGAGTGCGCAGCAGCGTGTTGCGCACCCCGCGCAGCACCGGGCTGCCCATGGTCGCGACGTTGGTCATCTTGTCGGTGAACGAGACGACCTGCTCGGCTATGGGACGGCGTTCGGCCTCGTACTCGTCCAGCACGGAGTCGGGGGCGCCATCGTTGATCACGGCGGCGAGCTTGCCCGCCAGGCCGAGGGCGTCCTGGATGCCGGTGTTCATGCCCTGCCCGCCCGCCGGACTGTGGACGTGCGCGGAGTCACCGGCCAGGAAGACGCGGCCCGCCCGGTAGTGCGCCGCCAGCCTGTGGTGGACGCGGAAGCGGGAGCTCCACACGACGTCCTTGATCAGCGCGGGGTGGCGCCTGGGACCGCGCGCGTCCAGAAGTGCCTGGACGTCGGCGGCGGTCGGGTCCTGGGGCGCCTCGTCGACGGTCGCGACGATGCGGTGCCGCCCGCCGGGCAGCGGCGCGACGACCGTGACCCCCTCCGAGGAGAAGAACAGCATGACCTCCTCGCTGCCGCCGGCCCAGTCCAGGTGCACGTCGGCGAGGATGAACGACTGCGGGTAGGCGTCACCCTCGAACGCGATCCCGGCGTGCTCGCGGACCGTGCTGTGCATCCCGTCCGTCCCGACCGCGTAGGCCGCGCGGATCCGCTCGCCATCGGCCAGGGTCGCCGTCACCCCGTCCTCGTCCTGCGCCAGGTCCGTCACCTCGAACGGCCGGTGCACGAGGCCGCCCGCCGCGTGCAGCCGTCCGAGCAGGACCTCCTCGGTGACGTTCTGCGGGACGAGCAGCGTGTAGGGGAAGTCGGTCGGCAGGTCGCCGAACTCGACGGTGAGCAGCACGCGGTCCCGCTCACGGACGGTGAAGCGCGGCACGATGATCCCGCGCTCGACCAGCTCACCGGTCACGTCGATCTCGCGCAGGGCCTCCAGCGTGCGGGCATGGACCACGGCCGCCCGGGAGGTGTTCGCACCCTCCGCCGCCCGGTCCAGCAGGACGGCGTCCACCCCCTTCTGCCGCAGCGAGGCGGCGAGGGACAGCCCGACGGGCCCCGCGCCGACCACGAGCACGCCGGTGGACTCCGGAACAGCCTTCATGATCACTCCTGTTGCCAATGACCGTTTGCCAACGTTTGTTGGCCAACTTGTGATGGACTCTAGACCGTTGCCACCGTGTTTGCCAACGCTTGATGGCATAGGTTGGCGGTCATGGCTTTCACCGAGCGTTCGGCGGCGACCCGGACGGCGATCCTGGACGCGGCCCGGCGCCGGTTCGCCGAGGACGGCTACGAGCGCGCGACGATCCGGGCGATCGCGGCGGACGCCGCCATCGACCCGTCCATGGTCATCCGGTACTTCGGCAGCAAGGCCGAGCTCTACGCCGCCGCCTCGGCCATCGACCTCGCCGTCCCCGACCTCGGCGACGCCGACGACGCGGCGGCCGCCTACGTCGAGGCCTTCCTGGCCCGCTGGGAGGCAGGCGAGAACACCGCCGAGGCCGTCCTGCTGCGCACCGCCCCCACCCACCCCGACGCCGCGGCCCGCGTCCAGGCCATCTTCGACAGGGAGATCGTCCCCGCCCTGGAGAAGGTCCTGCCGGACGACCCCGCCGTCCGCGAGCGCGCCGCCCTGCTGCTGAGCCAGACCCTCGGCATCGCCTACGGCCGCTACCTGCTGGGCATCGAGCCCCTGGCCTCCATGGACGTCCGCGAGATCGCCGCCTTGGCCGCCCAAGCCGCCAGGATCCCCCTCCACGCCCCTCGAACCCCCTGAACCCGCCTTGGCGCGGCACCCGGCGCGTCGGCGATCTCGCGCCGGACGCGCACCGCCTGCTCGGTGGGGGCTGAGAGCGGAGGCCAGGGCGAAACCCGCCGATGCCGGTGGTGGTGCCGGGATTCGCTGCGGCGCTGGTGACACGAGGGTTGCTGCGTCGTAAGCGGTATGACCCCTCTTCGGCCACCGTACAGATCATTTCCGCGGACCACCCGGACGTGGGGTCAAGCGTCTAGGTAAAGGCAGGCGTCGACGGGGTGCCGTGGTCACCTCGTCCACCGGGTTTGCCGTGTTCGTGCCATGGCACGGCTCGATCCGGGCGGGCGCGGGCGGTGAGGGAGTTGATGGGAGAGCTGATGGGCGGGTTCGACGAGTTGCCGAGGGTTCGCCGGGGACCGCTGCCGTCCCTCTACGCGGCGCTGCGGCGGAGGGCTCCGCAGGTGGCGACGGCGCGGCCGGACGGCGGCGGGGGCTTACTGCACATCTCCTACCGGGGTCAGGAGGCCCGGGTCGTCTGGGACGACGACCTCGAACAGTTCGCGTGGCACTCCGGGGGAAGCGGCCAGATCGGCTCGGACGTCGAGAAGGCGGCCGAGCTGATCGCGTGGGCACTCGGCGCACGCACCGGCCCCGCCACGTCCGGCTAGGCGGGGCACGGCCGGGTCAGGCGGGGGCGGCTTCTGTGGCCGCTTCCGTGGCGACGCTCAGGCGGGCGTTGGCGACGAAGGCGTGCAGGGCTCGCAGAGCGGCGCCGGCGTGGTTGCCCCAGTGGTTGAAGTACGAGTACTGCCACCACCAGAGGGCTTCCAGGGGGCGGTCCTTGTTGTAGTGGCGGAGCCCGTGGACGAGGTCGCTGGCGACGTCCACAAGGTCGTCCGACAGGCGGTAGGAGGTCGGCTCGGTGTCCTTGTAGGGATCGAAGACCTCGACGTACTCGTCCATGGCCTGGAGGCGCTCGGCCAGGCCCTGCCGGATCGAGTCGAGGTCGGGGTCGTCGCCCACCTCGGGCTCCCAGTTGTCCGGGAGGATCACGTCGGC
This sequence comes from Actinomadura sp. NPDC023710, assembly GCF_040639875.1. Lineage (NCBI taxonomy): Bacteria > Bacillati > Actinomycetota > Actinomycetes > Streptosporangiales > Thermomonosporaceae > Actinomadura > Actinomadura sp. NPDC023710. Next base: position 43,768 of record NZ_JBFAGB010000049.1, on the reverse strand, counting down.
GCTGGCGCCGAGCTGCGCCCCCGCCAGGATGACCTGCGACACCTCCAGCAGGAGGAGCGGGACGGTGTGCGTCCCGCCGTCGCCGCGGGCGACCGCCTCCAGGCCGTTCAGGTAGTTGTCGACGTGGCACGCCACGCGTTCGGCGAGGGCGTTCCAGTCCTGCGGGCTGTTGGTGTCAGACATCGAGCAGCCTCCGTCCTTCGAATGCGCGGCCCAGTGTGACCTCGTCGGCGTACTCGAGGTCGCCACCCACCGGAAGGCCGCTGGCCAGTCGGGTGACGGTGATGTCCATGGGCTTGACCAGCCGGGCGAGGTACGTCGCGGTCGCCTCGCCCTCCAGGTTGGGGTCGGTGGCGAGGATCAGCTCGGTCACCGTCCCGTCCGCGAGGCGCTGCATCAGCTCGCGGATGCGCAGGTCGTCCGGCCCGACGCCCTCGATCGGGCTGATCGCGCCGCCGAGCACGTGGTAGCGGCCGCGGAACTCGCGGGTCTTCTCGATCGCGACGACGTCCTTGGACTCCTCCACCACGCAGATGATGTGGGGGTCGCGACGCGCGTCGCGGCAGATCCGGCATTCCTCTTCTTCGGCGACATTCCCGCAGGTTTTACAGAAGCGGACCTTATCCTTGACCTCTTTGAGCGCCTTGCCGAGGCGCTCGACGTCGGCCGGATCGGCGGCGAGGAGGTGGAAGGCGATCCGCTGCGCGCTCTTGGGGCCGACGCCGGGCAGCCTGCCCAGCTCGTCGATGAGGTTCTGAACCACCCCTTCGTACAACGGACCCCTCCTTTACTGTCGTCTTCTGCCCGCGTCCGGGTTCAGGCGCCGCCGAGGCCGGGGAAGCCGCCGGGGATGCCCCCGCCGCCGCCGAGCCCCTGGGCGAGCGGGCCCATCTTCTCCTGCTGGAGCTCCTGCGCCTCGCGGGCGGCGTCGCGGATCGCGGCCAGCACCAGGTCGGCGACCGTCTCCGCCGTGTCGGCCGGGTCGTCGACGTCGATCGCCTTCGGGTCGATCGACAGCCCCGTGACCTCGCCCTGCCCGTTGACCGTCGCGGTCACGAGCCCGCCGCCGGCGGTCCCCGTCACCTCGGTCTCCGCGAGCTCGCGCTGGGCGTTGAAGAGCTGCTCCTGCATGGCCTGCGCCTGCTGGAGGAGTTCCTGCATGTTCAGCTGACCACCGGGTTCCACGGTGCACTCCCTCTTCCGGCCCCCGAGGGCCTTCTCTCTGGCGCTCCGCCAGCCACCGGACGTCCGTCCCACGAGACTACGGGTTCCCAGGCCGTTTCGGTACGCGAGGACCCCAGCGCGCCATTTCGGAAGCACATCCGGGATTCGGCGCCCTATCAGACCCCCGCCGAGGGCCCCTGCCGCCGGGTCAGAGAGCCGAGTTGTCGATCTCGCGGATGATCTGGCCGCCGAGTTCGCGCTGGATGAGGGCCATCCCGCCCATCTCGGCCTCGGTGCCCTCGGCGTCGGCGTCGCCCTCCGGGTCGACCTCCTCGCTCTCGTCCACGGGAGAGGGTTCGGGCGGCGGCGGGGGCTCGTCCGGCGGCGGCGGAGGCGGCTCCGGGGACCGGTCGGCCCTCGGCGCGGACGGTGGCGCGGACGGTTGCGCGGACGGCTGGAAGGGCGGCCGCGGCTGCGGTGCCGGGTTCGGTGTGGCCGCCCCACCGAACCCCGCGCTAGGGCCCGGCCTTCCCCCTGGGGGAGACCCGCCGGACGCTCCGCCGACGACGGTCTCTATCCGCCAGTCGACGCCCATCCGCTCCTTGAAGACCTCGCGCAGGACGGCGTCGCGGCCGCCGTTGACGAAGCCGAGGCGGCGTCCCTCCGCGTCGAAGCCGAGGGTGAGGACCTTGCCGTCGAGGGAGATCGGCTGCACCCCGGACATGATGACCATCCAGGTGGCGCGGCTCTTCTGCTTGACGGCCTCGACGACGTCCGGCCAGAGCCGCTGGATGGTGGAGAAGTCGGCCCCTCCGCCTCCTCCGCTGGACGCGGCGGGTGCCGGCGGCGCGCTGGAGGGCGCGGGTGCTGCGCTGGGGGCGGGGCGCGCGTTGGCTGGCGCCGCCGTGGGGCGGGCAGCCGTGGGCTGGGCGGCCGGAGACTGGGGGGCTGCGGCCGGTGCGGCAGCGCGGTTATCCACAGAACCGGATTCCGCGGGCGCCGTACGGGGGGTGGGGTTGACACTGGAAGTGGGGTCGGCCCCCCGGGAGGGAGGGGACTGGGTTCCGGGCGTTTGAGAACCCTCGTCACGGGACGCCGGCGCCCCTGGCTGCTCCGACGCCCCCTGCGTCGGCTGCCCGGACGTCCCTTGCGTCGCACCGCCCTGCCCGGACGTTCCGGGCGCCGCGCCGGCCTGCCCCGAAGATCCTTGAGCGGGGCCTCCCTGACCTGCGCCGCCCTGGCCCGGGCCACCCTGGCCAGGGGCCGGAGCCGGAGCCGCGAAGGCCTGCGCCAGAGGGTCACCGCCCTGGCCGCCCCCGAATCCGGCCTGGCCACCGCCGAAACCGCCCTGGCCGGCCTGGCGTTCCAGACGGTCGAGGCGGGCGAACATGGACGATTCGTCCTCGTACGCCGCCGGCAGCAGGATCCGGGCGCAGATCAGTTCCAGCAGCAGCCGCGGGGACGTGGCGCCCCGCATCTCGGTGAGCCCGGTGTGCAGCAGGTCGGCGGCGCGCGTCAGCTCTCCGGGCCCCATCGAGGACGCCTGGCGCCGCATCTGCTCCAGCTCGTCGGGCGGGAAGTTCAGCAGCCCCGAGGCCCCGGCCTCCGGGACGTTCGACAGGATCACCAGGTCGCGGAGGCGTTCCAGCAGGTCGGCGGTGAAGCGGCGCGGGTCCTGGCCGCTCTCGATCACCCGGTCGATGGCGGCGAACACTGCGGCGCCGTTCCGGGAGGCGAAGGCGGCGACGACCTCGTCCAGCAGCGCGGAATCGGTGTAGCCGAGCAGCGACACGGCCCGCGCGTACGTGATGCCCTTCTCGTCCGACCCCGCGAGGAGCTGGTCCAGGATCGAGAGCGTGTCGCGCGCGGAACCGGCCCCGGCCCGGACGGCCAACGGCAGCGCGGACGTCTCGTACGGGACGTCCTCGCTCTTCAGGATCTCCTCGACGAGGTCCTGGAGGACGCCCGGCGGGATCAGCCGGAACGGGTAGTGGTGGGTCCGGGACCGGATCGTCCCGATGACCTTCTCCGGCTCGGTCGTCGCGAACACGAACTTCAGGTGCGGCGGCGGCTCCTCGACGAGCTTCAGCAGCGCGTTGAAGCCCTCGCGGGTGACCATGTGCGCCTCGTCGATGATGTACACCTTGAAGCGCGCCGCGACCGGGGCGAAGAAGGCCCGCTCCCGCAGGTCGCGGGCATCGTCCACACCACCGTGGGACGCGGCGTCGATCTCGATCACGTCGATGTGCCCGGACCCGGACGGTCCGAGCGCGACGCACGAGTCGCACTTGCCGCACGGGTCGGGGGTCGGCCCCTCCTCGCAGTTCAGCGAGCGGGCGAGGATCCGGGCGCTGGACGTCTTGCCGCAGCCGCGCGGACCGCTGAACAGGTACGCGTGGTTGATCCGGCCGTTGCGCAGCGCCTGCTGGAGGGGCTCGGCGACGTGTTCCTGCCCCTTCAGCTCGGCGAACGTCGCTGGCCGGTACTTGCGGTACAGAGCCAGACTCATCGGGGGTCCGCCCTCCCTCGAGAAGCAGAGCGTCAGAAGCGCCGTGTCGCCGTGGACCGGTCGTCGCGGACCGGTCGCCGTCAAACCAAGGGACCCCCCGCACACCCGCCAGAGCCTGCTTATCCTTGCTGCCTTCCGGCCCTGGGGAGGTTCACAGGGTGACGCCGTGCGAGGGGTCTGCCCAAAGTCTATGGCATCCCCGGCCCAGGAGCGCCACGCATTCGGCGTAGTCTCCGCCCATGCCCGCCTCTCCCCAGGACACGCTCCTGCACATCGCCGAACGAACCCACTGGGAATCCGCCCGGAGCACCGGCGTGGCGTACACCATGTCCACCCTGGGCCGGACCCTGGACGAGGAGGGCTTCATCCACTGCTCGTCCGATATCGCCCAGGTGGAAGGCGTCCTGGGCCGCTTCTACGGCGACGTCCCTCGCGACGACCTGGTCCTGCTCGTCATCGACGTCGCCCGCCTCGACGCGCCCGTCCGCTACGAGCCTGCCGGCGACGAGCTGTTCCCCCACGTCTACGGATCGCTCCCTGTCGACGCGATTATTGATGTCAGGTCACTGCCCGAGAACCGGTAGGATTCCCGGTGGAGGATTCGCCTAGTGGCCTAGGGCGCACGCTTGGAAAGCGTGTTGGGTTCACGCCCTCACGAGTTCGAATCTCGTATCCTCCGCCACGCTTCACCAGGCACAACACGCTGAGGGCGGCACCCAGAGGGTGTCGCCCTCAGCGTGTCTGGTCTCAGTGTCAGTCTCAATAGATCGTCACCGCTGGTGCCTTTGGGCACGGCGGCACACGCCTGCCCCGTCAGAGGGCCTTGCGCCTACGCCGCAGGTGCGGCGACGACGAAGCGGCTCGTGACGCGCGTGGGCTTCCCGTCGATCATGCCGTCCGGCGGTGTGCGCAGGGCTCCGTTTGAGGACCCCATGCCAGCAACCCGACGTCCCCGCCCGTCTCGGAACAGGCAGCGTCAAAGCCGAGCGGCCGGCTGTCCGCGCCAAGCGGATGCGAGTCGGACTCCTCCTGGTGCGGCACTGCATCGCGTAAAGGCGCGGAGCGTGGTGTCGGCCGGACAACAAGACTTCGCCTTCTCGACATCCCGCCCGAAATTGGGCATTCCACGCTATCTGAGATGGATGAATGGCGCTGGACGCGAAAGGCTATTTGGAGGCCGATTGGCCCTGGTAGATCAGTTCAGGGGACGATACGATGTCATCGGCCGAACAGTGAGAAGTGTTCGGCAAAGGCGGAGTGGAGCAGCTCGGTAGCTCGCTGGACTCATTATCCAGAGGTCGCGTGGTTCAAATCCCGTCTCCGCCACTTCCCCTCGGGCGCGTCGTCGACCGTTGTCCCAGGGTTCGGCGGTCGGCGCGGTAGCCGCCGAACCCTGGGCCCGGGTGGGAGGCACGCCGGCTTGAGACCGTGTCCTTTCCCCTGCGTGCCGGTCATTCGCCTCCGTTGTGGCCTCCCCGCCGGGTCAGGAGCGTGTCTCCAGCTCCTGTTCGATCGGCTTCACCACGATGTAACCTTGGTCTTGGTGGCGGATGGCGGAGTCGTAAAGGTGCCGCAGGACCGGCATGATGCTGTGGTAGCAGAACACCGAAGATGACACTCCGAGGATTTCCGGGGTGTTGAACAGGACGGGCATCTCCGCGAACAGGTAGGCGAGTCCTGCCTGAAGTTTCTCAGCCTCCGCTCCAGCGGAGGCCGGCGAGTCGTCGGTCCGCGACCGCAGGATGTACCGCACGTGCTCTTCGCACGCCTGCCGGAGTCGGTCGTCCGCGCTGAGGCACTCCTCGATCTGCCGCCGGGTCGCCTGATAGCTGGGCAGGTCCATGCACTCGGAGAGCGCGCGCACGCGGACCTGGGGTCCCGGGCCGCCCGCTCGCTCGACCGCCTGCCGAACGCGGCGCCGGGTGTCCCGGATGGTCCGGGTGGCACTCGAGGCGGCCTTCTGCGGGGTATAACCGGAGGCGACGTACATCGTGTCGATGTGCTGGTCGACATAGATGATGTCGATTCCGGTGAAGCGTGGCTGAGCCCATTTCACCAGGGCCGTGATGCGCTCGCGGCTGAAGTAGCTGTTCTCCGGGCTCACACCGATGAGGATATGCTCGCCCTGCTCGAACAGTCGCCGGCAGGCGGGCATGTACGGCTGCGCGTCGATCGGTATCCCTGGAGTGGTCGTACAGGAGACCGCGGGGGTGGACGAGGTCTTGTTCATCTGGGGGACCGCCAGTTCGTTGCGGAGGTTTTCGGGCGTGTTTCGAGGCTCTCCTCGGATGGGCAGGGGTGCGGTGGCGGCTTCCCGTGGAATTGTCCCGAATCGGCCTTGGTGGGGCCTGATCGCGGACCATCCCAAGGCACTCGCGCACCTGCGGATGCCCATCGCGATGTCTCGTTCACGGTGAGTAGTGTAAGGCGTGTTTGTGGAAATCGGTGGCGGCGAGCGGACTTATTAATGTGGCGGATCCGTCTCCCCTGCATTCGCTCTGTGTTGCGTCGGCCGCGCCGATTCCGGCCATCGTCGTTCGACACCGGCACGCATTTCTGCATTGGCGTTTACCTGACGCGTACCGACCTGCGCACCGCCCTGCCGGCTCTGAGCACACGGCTGCACGGGCAGCGGTCGACGGTGCCGCCGGAGGAGATTCCCTGGTCCAGCGAAATGACCCTGCAGGGGCCGCAGGTACAGACGGTCAGGGCCCGGTGCGTTGTTCGGTCCGCTGGGCGCGGACCACCGTCCAGAAGGGCATGATGACACTGCAGCGGATGGTGACGGCCTCTCCACAGTCAGAGGCCAGGGCGTGCAGCGCATCGACGCCGTAGAACTTGCGGGCGCTGATCACCCAGTCGTGCAGGAGTGGCTGCCCTCCTCCCAGGAGCAACCCCACGGGAATGCCGGTGACCAGGCACGCCGGATTGCGCCAGCCGTCGATGATCAGCAGGCGGGATGCCACCCGAGTACCCTCCCGCAAGACCGCCCGGACCGCGGTGGGAGGCAGATGATGAAGGGAGAAGGCGAACACTGCCAGATCCCATGATCCGGTCTCGGCGTCGATGCCGGTGGCGTCGATCACCGCCGTCTCCGCGCGAGGGTGGCGCCCCAGCGGTCCGGCCTGCAGGGTCTGCACGGTCCGCGCCGAGATGTCGCTGGCGGTCCAGCGGGCGGTCGGGTGCCGGGCCAGCACGTGCTCGGCCAGCCCGCCCGAGCCCGCACCGAGTTCCAGGATCCGCGGTTCGGGCAGCCCGGCGATCTCTGCCTGGATCCACCGGCCCCAGATTCGGTACAGCCCACCCAGACGCTGAAGGCGGTGCAGGCCCCGGAGCACTCGCTGTGCCTTGTCGGCCGTCTCGGGCCGGTCGAGGTATTCCAGCCGGTCCGTCTCGTACAGGCGGTCCCACCATCCGGCGCGGGGTCCTCCACGCGGCATGTCCGCCATGGGCCTCGTCGGTCCCATCGATCCACCCTTCTGCGAGTGCCTCACCAGGAGACCGGGACCTGGTCGGGACGGGTCTGCCCTAGGTCGTTGCGCCAGGGAATGTCGTGTTCGGACACTGCCAACCGGAGGCCTGGGAAGCGCTCGAACAGGGCCCGGAAGGAAATGGTGAGGTAGAGGCGGGAGAAGGCCGCACCCAGGCAGAAGTGGGGGCCCGCGCCGAAGGTGGCGGTGGCGTCGGTGGTGCGATGGATGTCGAACCTGCCCGGGTCGGGATAGTGGCGTTCGTCCCAGGTGGCTCCGAGCATCGGCGCGCAGACGCCGTCCCCTTCGACGATGCGCACTCCGTGGAGCATGACGTCTTCCGTGGCCACGCGCGGATAGCCCAAGACCCCGTTGTGGTGGAAGCGCAGCACCTCCTCGACGGCCTTGGGCCACAGCTCCGGCTGGGCAATGCACCGACCGAGTTGCTCGCGGTGCCGCAGGAGGGTGATGACTCCGGTCGCGACGGGCGAGACCAGCGGGTCGGAGCCGGTCACTAACAGGTAGCTGACAGTGCCGTGGAGCTCCTGCTCGCTGATGGTCCCGTTGCGATGCGCCCGGACGAGTGCGCTGACCGGGTCGTCGCCGCCGGGTGCTGCCTGCTTGGCGGCGATGACCTGTTCGGTGAACTCCAGAGTGGTCTTGGTGGCGGCGGCGACCTGGTCGGCATCGACGTTGAGGGCGATCTGGGTCCGGAAGGCGTGCAGATACTCCACACGGTGCTCGATCGGGATGTCCAGCAGTTCGCAGCTGACCCGCAGAGGCAGCGGCGCGGCGTAGACCTGGAGGAGGTCGGCGGGGCCGCGGCCTGAACCCATGGCCTCCAGCAGCGAGTCTGCATTCCGTTCGATCATCTGCCGATACCGCTCGACGCGGGCGGGCGTGTAGAAGGGGTTGAGGACGCGGCGGATCCGGGTGTGGTCGGGCGGGTCGAGGTTGAAGATCACGCCGGGAACGACGGTGAAGTCGGCGCCGACGAAGCGCGGAGCGCCGGGACAGGTCAGGTCTCGCGAGAAGCGGCGGTCCGTGAAGACCTGGGCGATGTCGTCCTTGCGCGTGATCATCCACACCCGGTCGCCGCTCGGCAGGGTAACGGGGCAGACGGGTCGGTTCTCGCGGGCCCAGGCCAGGACGGGCGGCGGGGTCCCGTGGGGGCCGAGGGCGAAGGGATAGCGAAGCGGGAGGTCGGGGGGAGCGTTGTCGTCCATCAGCGTCCTTTGCCGTCGGGGTGATCCGATGGTGTCGGGGGCGATCAGGGGGCGCGGCGGGGTATCCCATCCCAAGGTTATCACTTAGAGTTGTCAAGGGGATACTATACGTGAGCGAAAGGGGAGATGGGTGATCATGAGCCAGTTCGACACGCTCGCCGAGGCGTACGAGGAGACCACGCGGAGGTTCCCGTTCCGCGAGCACATCGAGGCTCACAGCCTCCTCGGCCAGATCGGGCCGCTCGACAGCCTGGCGGTTCTGGACCTCGGCTGCGGCAGTGGCGTCTACGCCCGCAGGCTCCGGCGCCTCGGCGCCGCCCGCGCGGTCGGCGTCGACGCCTCCGCCGGCATGATCGAACACGCCGAGAAGCTGGAGCGGGTCGAGCCGCTCGGTGTCCGCTACGCCGCCGCCGACGCCTCTCTCGGCCTTGGCCCGGACCTCTCCGGCGCCTTCGACCTGGTCGTCGGCGTCTACCTCACCCCCTACGCCGCGACGGCGGAGGAGCTGACCGGCATCTTCAGGACGGCCAGGCAGGCGCTCAAACCCACCGGCGGCCGGTTCGTCGCGGCGGTGCTCAATCCCGACCACGACCGAGCACCCGGCTACTACCAGCGGTACGGGTTCGACATCATCTGCGAGCCCGACGACGAGGCGGACGGCGCGCCGGTGGACCTGTCGGGGTCGATCGACGATCACGAGTTCCTGCTGCACGGCTACCGCTGGTCAAAGCCAACGCATGAGCGGGCGCTCCGGGCCGGCGGGTTCAGCGCCGCGACCTGGGTCCGTCCGACCCTGTCGGATGAGGGACGTCGGCTCCATCCGGAGGACTACTGGGCCCGCTACCTCGCCCGCCCCCACGCGCTGATCCTTGAAGCCAGCGCCTGACTACGGGTAACAACAGCCTGCCCGTGCTCCGCATCAAGGCAGCCAAGGTCTTGGGTGCGGAACCCACCCCAACGCGCGCTACGGCGCCGCTTGGAGATGCCCCAGAACGACTCCATCATGGATCGCCGAGTTCAGATTCGAGGCCGGTGCCCGACGCGGGCACCGGCCCTTCGCATGTCCGGCGGACGGCGTCACTGGCCGATCGGGGAGATCGGGCGTTCGAAGAACGTTTCCAGGACCACCGTCGCCTTCGTCCCGCTGACGCCCTGGATGTCGTACAGCCGGCGCAGGACGTCCTGGAGCCGCGCGGTCGTCGACGTCCGCACCTTGACGAGCACGGACGCGCTGCCCGCGACGACATGGGCCTCCTGCACCTCCGGAATGGCGGCGAACTCGGCTGCGCGGTCGCCCATCCAGACCGAGGAGTCGATCAGGGCGAAGGCCAGCACGCCCTGCCCGAGCGCGGCCGGCTCCACGTCCACGCTGGTCCGCAGGATGACGCCCCGCTCGCGCATCTTCCGGACCCGCTCGTGGACGGCCCCGGCCGACAGGCCGACCGCCGTGCCGAGCGCCGCGTAGGACCGGGTGGCGTCCTGCTGGAGGAGTTCCAGCAGCTGACGATCGATGTCATCCACGTTCCTCACAGGATGACTGTATCGCGTATGATCATCCCGAAGTAGTTCTGAACTAGATTCAGTCATGTAGGTGCGAGAGGAAACCATGCCCAAGGAAGCAGCCGACGGAATGTACGAGGTTCTGGACGAACGCTTCCGCACCGGACGTTGCTGCCATGGCGACCAGCACCTCGAACACCTGCACTCGGACGCGCGCTGGGCCGAGGGCCCCCTCTACCTGCCCGCCTGGCGGCAGCTGGTCTGGAGCGACATCCCCAACGACCGCATGCTGCGCTGGGACGAGGCGACCGGCGCCGTCTCGACGTTCCGCGCGCCGGCCGGGCACAGCAACGGCAACACCCTCGACGGGCAGGGCCGGCTGATCACTTGCGAACAGGGCAACCGGCGGGTCACCAGGACCGAGCCGGACGGCACCGTCACCGTCATCGCCGACCGCCACCAGGGCAGGCGCCTCAACAGCCCGAACGACGCGGTCGTGCGCTCCGACGGGTCGATCTGGTTCTCCGACCCCGACTTCGGCATCACCAGCGACTACGAGGGACACCGTGCCGAGAGCGAGATCGGCGCCTGCAACGTCTACCGGGCCGATCCCGCGACCGGCGAGGTCCGCCTCGTCGCGGACGGGTTCGGCGGGCCGAACGGCCTTGTGTTCTCCCTGGACGAGCGCCGCCTCTTCGTGTCCGACACCCGCGCCGCGCACATCCGCGTCTTCGACGTCCGCGCCGACGGCACGCTCTCGGACGGCGACGTCTTCGCCGCGGCCCGCGACGGCGTCGCCCGGTTCGACAACATCCGGTTGGACCGGGACGGACGGCTGTGGGCGGCGGCCCTGGAGGGCGGCGTGCACTGCTACGCCCCGGACGGCACCCTCATCGGGCGCATCCGCGTCCCCGAGCCCGTCTCCAACATCACCTTCGGCGGCCCCAAGAACAACCGCCTGTTCATCACCGCGACGACCGGCCTGTACTCGGCGGTGACCTCGGTGACCGGCCTCCCGAGAACCCCGCAAGTGATCGAGAGCTGACCCCGCCGTCCCGCTCTGGTTCTGGCCATACTTGTCTTCTGGACATCTGGAGGCGGACATGACGGTCGACCAGGAGCTGGTTCGGGCGGCTGGGCGCGTTGCCGCCGAATACAGCCAGGGGGACGAGCACACGGTGGCGGCCGCCGCTCGCGCGCGGGACGGGCGGATCGTCACCGCGATGAATGTCCACCACTTCACCGGCGGCCCGTGCGCGGAGCTGGCCGTGATCGGTGCGGCCGCCGCCCAGGGCGCCCACCAACTGGACACGGTCGTCGCGGTGGGGGACGGCGACCGCGGAGTGATGTCGCCCTGCGGACGGTGCCGGCAGATCCTCCTCGACTACTTCCCCACCATCCGCGTCATCGTGGACATGGGCGGCGGTCTGCGCGCCGTGCCCGTGACCGAATTGCTTCCCGGCGCCTACATCTGGTCTGACCACCAGTCGTGAGCGGCCGCACCCATCCCTTCGGTACTAAGTCACGGACGGATTGAGCTGGGCGGTAACTGGTTTACCGAATCCGGAAAGCAGAGTGACGCATGTTGTTGCGCGCCTTCTCCGCGCCCTGGCGAGCCCGTAGACTCGAAGGGTGATCTTTAAGGCGGTGGGTGAAGGAAGGCCCTATCCAGAGCACGGTCTCTCGTCCCGGGACTGGGCCAAGATCCCCCCTCGCCAGGTCCGCCTCGACCAGCTCGTCAGCACCAAGCGGGAGATGGATCTCCACTCGCTGCTGTCGAAGGACTCCACGTTCTACGGCGACCTGTTCCCCCACGTGGTCCAGTGGCAGGGCGAGCTCTACCTGGAGGACGGCCTGCACCGGGCGCTCCGGGCGGCGCTGCACCAGCGGCTCGTCCTGCACGCGCGCGTCCTCGACCTGGACGCCGTCGACATGTCCTGATCAGCGGGAACGGGCGGGCTCCGGTGCTCGGAGGGCCTTGGGCTCGACCAGCGGCGTCGCCGGGTGGGCCGGGCGCACGAACCCGGGGCGGGCTGCCAGGAGGCCGACCACGACCTCCGGGACCACCAGGACGAGAAGCAGGGCCAATGGCACGTTCCAGCCACCCGTGACCTCGTGCAGCACGCCGACCGCGAGCGGGCCGGTTCCGGCGAGGAGGTAGCCGCCCGTCTGCGCCATCCCCGACAGGCTCGCGGCGGCGGCCGGGGTCGGTGAGCGGAGGCTGAGCAGCGTGAAGGCCAGCGGGAACGCGCTGCCGGTGCCGATGCCGATGATCACGACCCACGTCCACCCGGGGGCGAGCAGCAGCCCGACCAGGCCGACGACCATCGTGGCCGCGACGGCGAGGACGAGGGGGCGCTGGTCGCGCAGGCGGGCCGCGAACACCGGCACCAGGAAGCCCAGCGGGATCCCGACGATCATCATGGTGGAGACCATCATCCCGGCGGTCGCGGCCGGATAGCCGGCGTCGCGCATGACCTCCGGAAGCCACGACATCAGCACGTAGAACATCAGCGACGCCAGGCCCATGAACGCGGCGACGAACCAGGCCGTCGGGGAGCGCAGCAGTGATCCTCCGGCGCGCGGGGCGGTGACCGGCGGCGTCGGGGCGCGGCGGCCGCGCAGGGCGAGCGGGCCCCATACGAGCGCCGCGACCAGCGACGGAACGGCCCAGACGGCGAGCGCGAGCCGCCAGCCCCCCGCCTCCTCCAGCGGCACCGCGAGCCCGGCGGCGATCGCACCGCTGGCCGCCATCAGCATCATCGCGAGCCCGGTCAGCGAGCCGAGGCGGGACGGGAACGCGCGCTTGATCACGGCCGGCATGAGGACGTTGCCCATCGCGATCCCCGCGCCGGCCAGGACCGTTCCGACGAACAGCGAGACCGGGGACTGCACCACCCGCAGCACGATCCCCGTCGTGATCATGACGAGGGAGCCGGCGATCGCGGTCTCGGTGCCGAACCGCCGCGCGACGACCGGCGCGACGGCCGCGAACACGCCCAGGCACAGCACCGGGAGCGTGGTGAGGACGCCGGCCTCCGCGCCCGACAGCCCGAACGCGTCGCGCAGGTCGCCGAGCACGGGCGAGATCCCCGTGATCGCGGCACGCAGGTTGATCGTCAGCAGCACCAGGCCGACGAGCGACCACACGGCCGCGGCCCGGGAACCTGGAGTCGTAGAGCTGTTCATGTCACCTTCGTTGTTCGGTCGCTTCGAGCGCAGGTTCTGCTGCGCCGAGCTGGTTCTGCTGCGTTCCGGTGCCCGTGCCCTGCCGGTCGCCGGGCACCCTGACGGCCGCCCCATGAGGTGGGCGGGTCGCGCCCCCGGTCATGGTGCGGGCTTGCGCCTACCGCGCTAGGTCTCCTGCGGAGCCGTTCCGGACAGGGGGACGGTCGAGGCGAGGATCTGGTCGAGACACGCGTGGGTCGCCTGAGTGGCGGCGTCGGCGTCGCCCGCCTCGATGGCCGCGGCGATGGGGCCGTGCGGGACGTCGGCGTGTTCGAGCAGGCTCCCGGCCGCGCCGATGCTGGCCCGGAGCGCCGCGCTGAAGTCGCGGTACAGGTCCGTCAGGACGCGGTTGTGGGTGGCCTCGACGACGGCGGTGTGGAATTCGAGGTCCGCCTCGACGAACGCCGAGTGCTCGCCCGCCGCCCATGCCGCGTCCCGGCGCGCGAGCGCGACCGCGATGGCGGCGATGTCGGCGTCCGTGCGCCGGGTGGCGGCGAGCCTGGCCGCCTCCACCTCGAACCCCCGCCGGACCTCAAGGATCTCGACGAGTTCCGCGGTCTCCAGCCGCCGCCGGACGGCCCCGGACAGCTCGCTCGTCGCGCGCACGTACGTCCCGTCGCCCTGGCGGCTCTCCAGGAGCCCCGCGTGGGTCAGCGCCCGCACCGCCTCCCGGACGGTGTTGCGCCCGACCCCGAGCGTCTCCGACAGCACCGGCTCCGGCGGGATCTTGGCGCCCACCGGCCACCCGCCTCCGGTGATCTCCCCCCTGAGCTGGTCGATCACCTGGTCGACCAGCGACGACCGCCGTGCCGTCCGCAGAGTCACCCGAACCTCCAGTCAACCAGTCATCCCATGTTTAATCATACGACATCCATGACCCTCGGTTTATTCCGGCCCCACCCCTCAGGGGTCATGGAGACGTTCGGGCAGCGCCGATCCCAGCGGTCATGGCTCCGCGATCGGCGAACGAATGCGACGGCACACCCGACGGCAGGGCGAGGCGGCACGCGTTGTCGCGGCCGCCTCGCCCTGCCCGCGAACGATCTAGTGCCGGGCGCTCAGGGCGACGCGGTTGAAGACCGACAGACCGGCCGCCTCCAGGGCCTGGCGGTAGGCGGTGGCGGCGTTGTCGGGAGATTCGATCAGTTCGTAGAGTTCGCCGAGTTCCCTGTAGAGGTGCGCCGCGGGACGTCCCTCGGGAAGTGTCGACAGTTGTTCCGAGGCGGCGCGAAGCACGACCTGGGCGGCCGTGGTGTTGCCCTGGGCCACCCGCGCGCGAGCCAGGACCAAGCGGGCCAGAACGGTCTTCTGGGTGCGGACGCCCAGCTCGTTGGCGGGCTGGAGCGCCATGGTGTGTTCGCTCGTGGGGGCGGCGAGCGCCATGCCGGTGTCGAGGAACTGTTCGAGCGCGGCGATCGCCTCGTCCAGGTCGCCGACGAGGACGAGCGCGCGGGCCTTGGCGATGGTGCCTTCGGTGGATTCGGCGTCGTCGAGACCGGTCACGTCCTGGAGGAGGGTGAGCGCCTCGTGGGCCGCTTCGCGGGTCCCTTCCTGGCGCGGGCGCTCGAACCCGTACTCACCGGACGGTGCGGCGCCGGGCGGCGCGGCGACGGAGAACGGCTCGACGCCCCTGAGCAGCGCCTTGGCTCCGGCGAGGGCGAGGCGTGCGTGGGCCTGCCTGGGGGTCGTGTCCGTGCGGGCGGCAAGGGCCTGGTCGGCGAAGTACAGGGAGTCGCCGACCGCCCCCTCGTCCAGCGCCCGCATGCTGGCCCGCTGGTAGTGGACGCTCAGCGGCTCGGCGTCCTTGGACCCATCGGGGTGCAGGAGGCGCCGCCCGAGTTCGTGGGCGCGGACCGGATCGGAGCGATCCACATAGGCGAGCAGCAGGATGCGTCCGGCCTCGGTGTACTCGTGGCCGGCGTGGAGGCCGAGCCGCTCCAGCCGTTCGAGTGCGCGCTCGCCCAGCGCGACGGCCTGCCCCAGATCGCCGACGGTGTGGTACGACCGGGCCAGCGCGATCACCGGGGGCAGCCAGCTCGCCCTGCCCGGGTCGCGCTCGGCCTGCTCGCGCAGCTCCTCGAACAGCTCGATCGCGCGGTCGGTGCGGCCCAGTTCCTCAAGGGCGCGGGCGCGGCCCAGACGGGCGCGGGCCGTGAGGTCGGGGTCGTCGCTGCGGGCGATCACCTCGTCGAACCCGGCCTCGGCCGTGGCGGGGTCGCCGCGCAGCAGCGCCAGATGGGCGTGCCGCTCCCGCACCTCGAGATGGGCGCGCTGCTCCGGCTCGACGCCCTCGGCGAGGTACTCGGGAGTACAGCCGAGACGCTCGGCCAGCATGCGCAGGACGGTCGGCGTCGGCGTGCGCTTGCCCGACTCGATCAAAGAGATGTAGCTGTCGGAAAGGTCGTGACCGGCGAGCTGTGCCTGCGACAAGCGTCTGGTCAGCCGCAGGTTGCGGACACGTTCGCCGACGTTGCCTGGACCCGGCATGTGGACTCACTTAGCGGAAGTAAACAGGCGGCTGGGGTGCCGACATGATTGCACATTGCGGGTTATCACACATCGAGAGCAAGGAAGCGGCAGGAGAAGAGACCGGCCGGAAGGCCCGCGCGAACGGCGCTTCGGTGAGATCCACCGGTTCGCGCCGGCGGGCCCTCCCGTCGATCGCGACGTCTGTCATTCGCCGACGGTATCCGACCGTCCGGGCAAGATCGCAGAGTCCGCCGATATTGATCAGCCGACCGCGCTTTCCGGCCAGTACCGGACGATCGGCCGCACGTTTCGCGAGGTTGGGACCGCTCCCAGCGGTATCGGCCGGTGCCGGACGGGTACCGCCTGCGGATCGCCGGAGCCGGGGGTCCGGCGTGCCGGTCCTGACGTGACTTACAGGGCGTCCGGGCGTCCTCAATGGTCTCAGATCACCACAGAAGCCTCATCGGCCCCCCGCGGCAACGGGAAAGCCGGGCACCGCAATGCCCGGCTTCCCTGTCAGGAACGGCGCGGAGCTAGATCTCCCCGTCGGGGTCGTCGCCCTTGGGCAGCGTGGCGGTGGGAGCGTCCTGCGCGTCGGCGTCGGAGGCGTCCTCCGCCGGACGCCGGCGCGGCGGTGGGGGCGGGGGGAGCGCCTCCTCGGGAGCCGGGTTCTTGTTCGGGAAGATCATCTCGCAGACTTCGAGGTAGAGCTGCTCGGGGTAGGGCAGGAAGGGCACGTTCGTGAGGGCCTGGTCCTGGCCGGCGGACTCCAGGACGAACTCCCCGTAGCCGAGCATGCGGCCCGCGATCGTCCGCTTGAAGCTCATGTCGGTGACCTTGGCCAGCGGCATCATCGCGACCTTGCGGGTGATGAGGCCGGTGGTGAGCAGCATCCGCTGGTTGGTGATGACGAAGTAGTCGACGGACCACTCCGCGACCCGCCACACGAACCAGGCGAGCAGGATCAGCCAGCCCCACCAGACCCAGCTGAAGACCGAGCCGCCGTTCTCGGCGAGCGTCTGGCTCAGCAGGCCCGCGAGGATGAGGCCGCCGAGCAGGAGGCCGACCGGGACCATCAGCACGGCCGGGTGGCGCCGCACCGTGATCACCTGGTTCTCGTGGGGGAGCAGGTACTTGTTGACGGACGCCGGCGCGGAGTCGCCGGGGGTCACGAGTCTCATGCCGACCTCAGGCGAGCGAGTTGACGAAAGTGGCGAGGGAGTCGGCGGCGGAGGAGATGCCCGTTGCCGCGTTCTCCACCGATTGGGCCGCGCCGTCCGGTTGCGTGATGACGTAGAACGCCACGAAGGCCATGGCGGCCCACGTGATGTACTTCTTGGCCGGCACAACTGCCTCCCGGAGCGTTGACCCACGGACCCCGGTTTCAGTTTCGCACAGCCCACACGGGCGGCAAAGCAGCGCGACTGCGCGCGGCGCCCGCCCGTGGGTCAGGGCGCGTTGTCCAGCGAGGAGCGGCGCGCCTTGCGGCGCTTCTCGGCCGCGACCGTCGCCAGCACCTCCAGATGCCGGCGCGCGATCCGCTCCACGAGGTCGGGCGGAGCCGAT
Source organism: Actinomadura sp. NPDC023710 (assembly GCF_040639875.1). Lineage (NCBI taxonomy): Bacteria > Bacillati > Actinomycetota > Actinomycetes > Streptosporangiales > Thermomonosporaceae > Actinomadura > Actinomadura sp. NPDC023710. Next base: position 26,636 of record NZ_JBFAGB010000049.1, on the reverse strand, counting down.
CCGGTCACCTCCTCGGCGCCGTAACGCGCGGCGGAGACGCACCGTTCCACCGTGTCGGCACTGTGGACCTCGTGGAATTCCTCGGTGAGCCGTTCCCCGATCTCGGTGTAGCGCGGCAGGTCGCCGTCCCCTGGGTGAGCCATCATGTGTCCCCGAAGCTCGCTCGCGCCGCCCGGTCCGTGACGGTCCCCTGTGCCGGGACGGCGGAGGGGAACGCGCGCTCGCGTTCCGTAGAGGTGGTGGTACCCCCTGCCGTCAGGAACGAACATCGCAGGTCACGTCGGGGAAACCGACTCCTGCCGGAGGGGTCAGACGACGCCGTAGAGCCGGTCCCCCGCGTCGCCGAGGCCGGGCATGATGAAGCCCTGCTCGTTGAGGTGGGAGTCGATCGCGGCCGTGACCACCTTGATGGGCGCCGAGATGTCGGTGAACGCCTGCTCCAGGTACTTCAGCCCCTCGGGCGCGGCGAGAAGGCAGAGCGCCGTGACGTCGTCGGCGCCGCGCTCGAACAGCAGCCGGATGGCGGCGGCGAGCGTCCCGCCGGTCGCGAGCATCGGGTCGAGGACGTAGCACTGCCGCCCGGACAGGTCGTCCGGCAGCCGCGTCGCGTAGGTCTGGGCCTGCAGGGTGCCCTCGTCGCGGATCATCCCGAGGAAGCCGACCTCGGCGGTGGGCAGCAGCCGCGTCATCCCGTCCAGCATTCCGAGGCCGGCGCGCAGGATCGGCACGACGAGCGGCTTCGGGCTCGCGAGCTGGACGCCCTCCGCCGGGACGAGGGGCGTCTGCACCGTGGCCTCGGCGACCCTGACGTCGCGGGTCGCCTCGTAGGCGAGCAGGGTGACCAGCTCGTCGGCCAGGCGGCGGAACGTGGGGGAGTCGGTGCGGACGTCCCTCAGGGTGGTGAGCTTGTGCGCGACGAGCGGGTGGTCGACGGCGAGGGTCTGCATGCGCTCACGGTAGCCCACCCCCGCCGGGCGGTTCGGGGCGCCAGGATAGGTCGCCGCTGAGCTGGGCAGGATGGCGGTATGAACAGCGAGAGCGATCAGCAGCCGAGCGGCTCGCGGGCCCGGGAATCCGCGCCCGATCCGCCCGCTCCCGCCTCGGCTCCCGACAGCGACCCCCCGGCCCCCGACTCCGCGGTGACCGAAGTCACAGCCGAGGGCGCCCCGCGGCGTCCCGGGCCCCAGGGCGACATCTCCCCCGAGCAGGTGCGCGAGCACCTGCGCCGCAGGGCGGTCTTCCTGCGCGAACTCGCCGAGGCCCGCGAGCTGCGCCGCCGCGTGACGCCGCACCGGTCCCGCCGCGCGCGGATCCACGCGGCACTTCGCCGCCGCACGTTCCGCATCAATTGATCCGGATCGGTTAGGTTCATGCCGCCGGGCACCGTGATCGGCGCTGACTCCCGGTCTCACCTCCGGGTGCGGCGGCGAGTTTGGTGGTGGGGCACGCGCGTGCGCGCCGCATCTGCGACCATGCCCTGGCAGGAGACGTGCCGGTGGGGTGGAAATGACGGATGTGGACGCGACGGACTTCGCCGTTGTGGTGTATCGGGAAGACGAGCGCTGGGAGGCCGAGATCCTTCCGGTCGCGCTGACCGAGGACCTCGCGGGGCTGATCCATGCCCTGCGCCAGCAGCCGAGCCTCGGCGGCACGGTCGGGCTGGTCTCGGTCGGCGACGACTTCTTCGTCGCGATCCGCCTGCTCGGCGACGAGGTCATGGTGTTCCTGTCGGACGTCACCGCCTCGGTCGACTGGCCGCTCGCCCGCCAGGTGCTGGATTACCTGGACATCCCCATCCCGGACGAGGAGGAGCTCGACCAGGTCCTCCCGGTCGGCGACATGTCGATCTTCGCCGACCTCGGGCTGGACGAGATGGAGCTCGGCGCGATCTCCGGCGACCTGGAGCTCTACCCGGACGAGATGCTCCTCAGCATCGCCGGCCGCATCGGTTTCGCCCCGGCCTTCGAACGCGCCCTCGACGCCGTCCCCTGACCCGCCCGCCGCCATGACCGGCGGTCAGCGGGGGAAACCGTTGCGCCGGGCGTAGTCGCTCAGACCCGCCCAGTCGTCGCCGGTGTGGCTGTGCTGGGGGTCGAGGCAGCCGAGGCTGATCGGGCGCTTCGCGTCGTAGCGGGGCGCGTGCGTGTCGGGCGGGTCGGTGAAGTTCAGGACCTCGGCGATGTTGCGGGCCGCGGCGTCCCGCACGGTCAGCGGCTCCAGGCCCCAGCGCCACTCGATCGCCTTCAGGACGGACGTGTGGTCGTAGACCTCGTGCGCGACGGCCCCGCGCCGCGCCCGCGGGGAGATCAGCAGGCAGGGGACGCGGAAGCCGCGCAGCCCCGTGCCGAGGTCGGGCCGCGGGTCGGGTCCCTCCGGCGGCGGGACGTGGTCGAAGAACCCGCCCCACTCGTCGTAGTTGATGACGAAAAGGGTCCGGGGCCAGTTCGGCGAGGTGACGAGCGCGGTGTAGACCTCGTTGAGGAACGCCTGGCCGAAGCGGATGTCGGCGAGCGGGTGCTCGTCCTCGGACATGCCGGGCAGGAGCAGTTCGCCGAGGAAGCCGGGCTCGACGAAACTGACCGCGGGCAGCCGCCCGTTGCGGGCGTCGGCGCGGAACTCGGCGATGTTCCGGCTGATGTCGAGGTGCCGCAGGCCCCACAGCGCGGTGAACGGCACGTCGCTGAAGTAGTACCGGCAGGAGATCCCCCTGGCCTTGAGCCGGTCCCAGATCGTGGTGGTCTCGGAGATCGTCAGCGAGTTGGAGGTCCGGTCGGTCTGCCCGGCGTGCTGGAAGATCCGGTTCGGGAACGTGGACGACATGATCGCCGGGAAGTAGCGGTCGCAGACCGTCCAGTCGAGGGCGGCGTGGCCGTGGAAGCCGAGGTCGGGGCCCTCGTAGTAGCCGATGGAGAACACGTCGTTGTCGCCGGCGCGCAGCCATCCGTCGCACTTGCCGCCGTTGTACTCGGTTCGCCCGCCCTGGTAGGAGTGGTCCGGGTCGCTGAAGCCGCACCCCCACGGCACCTTCAGGTGGTGGGTGTCGTGCGCGTTGCCGTCGGCGTCGGTGAAGGTGAGCCCGGCCTGGCGGCCGTCGGCACCGGGCAGCCAGCCCATGTAGTGGTCGAAGGACCGGTTCTCCATCATCACCACGACAATGTGGTCGATACCGGACTCTTCTGGATCGGGCAGCTCGGCGACGGGGGCGCGCCTGGCGGCGGCCGGCTCCGCCGCGTGGGCCTGGGCGGACGACCCGGAGGCGGCGCCCGCCGCGATGACCGCCGCGGCGCCCGCTGTCCCCGCCAGAAACCCGCGTCTGGTCAGTTCGTCCGCACCCATGGCACTCCTCCCGGATCGCGATCGCTGAGCAGTATGCGGACTCGCGTGAACCGGGGGAAGGACGCCGGGCGTCCGTCACCGGACAAGACGCGAAGTTTATTCACAACCGCTTCCGGGCACCCAGCCGCCGATTCCCGCGCACAGGGGGGTGTGAGCGGACAGACCGTTTGGGTCACAATGAGCACGTGTCCTACTTCGCCGCCGTGTTCGCGCAGACCCCCCAGGGCTGGGTCGGGGCCGAGGCCGTGCTCGACGAGGCGGAGAGCGTCGACGACGTCGCCGACCTGATGCGGGAGGCCGCGGTCGAGTCCTACGGCGACCCGGTCGTGCTGCTGGTCGAGCAGGACGACGACTGGTTCGCGATCGTCCGGCTCGACGGCAACGACGAGCCGCGCCCCTACATCTCCGCCGTCCGCGAGGACGGGCTCGGCTCGCTGTTCCAGCAGCTCGTCGGCGAGGTGCCGGACGGCGACGCCGCGGGCGACGCGTCCCTGCTCGAAGATCTCGGGGTCGACGCCAAGCGGCTCGGCGAGCTCGGCGAGCGCTCCCTGCCCGGCGACGCGCTCCTCGTCGTCGCCGAGCGGGCCGGATTCGGCGAGGAGTTCGACCACCTCCGTGACTGACGCGCGCGATCCGGTCGTCGCGACGTTCCGGCCGGCGATGCTCAGGGCCCTGGACGCGGCCCGCGAGGCGGCCGCGGACGGCGAGATCCCGGTCGGCGCCGTCGTCCTGGACGCGTCCGGCGAGATCATCGGAGCGGGCCGCAACGAGCGCGAGCGGACCGCCGACCCGACCGGCCACGCGGAGATCGTCGCGATGCGGCGGGCGGCGGCGGTCCTCGGCGGCTGGCGGCTGTCCGGCTGCACGCTCGTCGTGACGCTGGAGCCCTGCACGATGTGCGCGGGGGCGTCCGTCCAGGCCCGGCTGGACCGCGTGGTCTACGGCGCGGTCGACCCGAAGGCGGGCGCGGTCGGATCGCTGTGGGACGTCGTCCGCGACCGGCGCCTCAACCACCGCCCCGAGGTGATCGCCGAGGTGATGGCCGAGGAGTGCGCCGCCCCGCTTATCGAGTTCTTCGCGCGCCGCAGAGTCGGGTAGGCTCTCCCGCGGTGGTGTCGCCTAGTGGACGAGGGCGCACGCCTCGAAAGCGTGTGAAGTGCAAGCTTCCGTGGGTTCGAATCCCACCACCACCGCCACCACGAAGGCCGCCGCCCGACCCCGGGCCGGCGGCCTTCGCGCTTGCCGGGCACCCTCCAGCCCCTGGCCGGCCTTCTCTGCCTGCGAGCCCGAGAGACCTGCTCCGACCGCTCAAGGGTTGTCGACCCAGGCCTGCAATTTTATTTCACCGGTGTAGTTGGTCATGTAATTGTACAGATGGCCATTATTCGCATTACACCAGACGGTCGCCGTTTCGAGGTGCCCGGTGGAGGGCAGCGTGACCGAGCATTGCGCGAGCAGCCATTTGAGGTGGCTCGACTTCACGTAGAAGATGACGGCCGCCCCTCCCTGGCCGCCGTAGTTTCGAAAAGTTCCGCCGACGTTGCAGCCGGAATATTTGTCGCACGGTCCGCGGAACTCGATCGACACGGTCCTGAATCGCGGCGGATCCGGAGAAGCCGCAGTGGTCGGGCGATGGGCGCCACGGTTCCCTCCGGGAATGTCCACGGGCGGCGGCGCGGCGGGAGCGGATGGAGATTTCTTCGAGATCGCTTCCAGCAGGTTCACGCCGGTCAGCTCTTTGAATCCGATGAGGACGCTGATGACCGCGGCGGCGATGCCCGTCCAAGCGACGATGCGGCGGGACTCGTCCACACAGACCCCCGGGATGACAAGACACTCATCCGCCGATGCACATGGTGCGTGTCAGCACACGGAACCAATCTTATCACAAATTACGGGCAGTCCAGATTGGCCAGCGAATTAGTCCGGAATGCAGAGGGCTGCTGATTTCAAGGGGCGGTCGGCGGACAAGACTTCGCGTCCAGGTCACCTTGGCTTGATATGAGGCGGACGAAGGTTCTCAGCCGACCGTGACGAGTGCGACACCGGCCACGGCGACGGCCATGCCGACGCGTTGGACGGCCCGCAGGCGCTCGCTGTAGGCGACTCTCGCCAGCAGGACGGTGATCGCCGGGTAGAGGGACGTGAGGACGGCCGCGAGGCTGAGCATGCCGCTGTGGACCGCGAGGAAGTACAGCACGTTCGCCCCCGCGTCCAGGCTGCCGGACAGCAGCGCGAGCACGATCAGCGTCCGTCCGGACAGCTTCGGGCCCGCGTTGCCGCCGCGGGCCGCCAGGAACAGCAGCGCGACGACCACGATGGCGAGGTTGCCGAGGCGGGCGCCGACGATCGGCCAGAGCCCGGTGCCGTCCCCCGCCTCGTTCAGCAGGACGAAGAAGACACCGAAGCAGCTGCCGGACAGGCCGGCCATCACCGGACCCGAGTCCAGGAGCCGCCGCCCGCCCGAGCCCGCGGCGGGCTCCTTCTCCCCGCCGGCCTCCATGCTGACCAGGCCGATCGCGACGAGGCAGAGCAGGACGCCGAGCAGAACGGACGCGTCCAGCCGCTCGCCCTGAGCGACGCCCACGGCCACCGGGATCACGGCCGCGGCCAGCGCCGACACCGGCGCCACCACGCTCATCGGTCCCCGCGCGAGGGCCCGGTAGAACGCGATCAGCCCGCCGCCGCCGCAGAGGCCGGCCACGAACCCCCAGGCCATCGGCCCGGGGCTCACGTCCCCGCCGGTGAGCAGCGCCGACACCAGCACGACCGCCAGCCCGATCGGAACGCACCAGGTCAGCGCTCTGATCGCGGTCGACCCGCGGGTCACGGTTCCGCCGAGGAAGTCGGCGACCCCGTAGGCGAGGGCGGCGGCCAGGGCGAGAACCGTGACCATCACCGCCCGCCGATCAGCCTGGTCTCGATCCGTACCCCGGGCGAGATCGTCCGCAGCCGGTCCGCGAGGCGGTCGCCCGCCTCGGCCAGCCGGTCGAGGGGGTACGGCTCAAGGCGTTCGAGGAGGAACAGGCCGTTCTTCGTGGTCTCCGTCAGCCGCGTCCGGACGCACTGGCGCCAGTTCCAGCGCCGGCAGGTGACGCCCTGGTCGTCCCGCCAGACGACCTCGCCGGGGTTCGGGTGCTCGACCGCGGGCTCACCGCCGGCGATCACGTCGAACGGCTCGTCGCCGGTGGCTCTGACCAGCCGCGCCGGGCCCCGGTAGGCGTCCAGGTCCTCGCCGCCGATGGGCAGCGCGTACTCGACGCTCACCGCGTTGTAGGCGTCCACGACCCTGTTGATGGACGGGAGCGCGTCGGCGCGGCGCAGCAGCGCGTCCACCGAGGGCCGGGTGCGCTGCGGCTTGGCCCCGAACGCCCGGTAGGCCTCGCGCCACGCCTCGACGTGCGGATCGTCAGCGTCCGCCGCCTTCGCCGCCTCGGCCAGCCATCCCTCGCCGACCTCGTCGCTCGGACCGTTCTCCAGTCCCTCGGCGGTCATGACGAGGACGGCGAAATCGGGACGCAGCTCCCGCACGGCCTCGTCCACCACGATCCGCTCCAGCATCCGCATCCTCCGCACGGTCACTTTAATGACATCCGCGTATCATCATACCGACCGTCCGTGGCCGTCCAAAATGGTGCAACGTCCGGCCGCACGGATTCCAGTCCCGGCGGCGGACCTGACGTCTTGATCTCCTCCGGGAGGTCGTCCCACGCATCGGCGATCTCACCGCCGTCATTGAGGGTGCGGTCGAGGCGCTCGGCGGGGTCCGCGGCCCTTGGCCGGCCGCACTCCACGTGGCTGATGCCGGAGCGCGCGACGTCGGCGCGCCTCGGAGTGCGGGAGACTGGCGGGCGGCGGACCGGGACGAGGCGGCTGGAGGGCGCTTGAGCGGGCAGGAGGCGATCGGCGAGGCCGTGGCGCGGACGGTGCGGGCCCTGCGTGCCGGGCACGGATGGAGCCTGGACGAGCTCGCCGGGCGCGCGGGGGTGAGCAAGGGCGTGCTGGTCGGCCTGGAGCAGGGGCGCGGCAACCCGAACCTGGGGACGCTCATCCGGATCTCCGACGCGCTCGGGGTGCCGCTCACCCGGCTCGTGCAGGTCGAGGAGGAGCCTCCGGTGCGGATGTTCCGGCCGGAACGGCACGTCGTGCTGTGGCAGGGCGAGCGCGGCGGGACGGGAACGCTGCTGGCCGGGAGCGACCCGCGGCCGTCGCTGGAGTTGTGGAACTGGGTGCTCCAGCCCGGCGAGACGCGCGAGAGCGACGCTCACGTACCTGGCACCAAGGAGATCGTGTACGTCCAGGAGGGTGCGCTCACCCTGGGCGTGGACGGCCGAACGGACCTCATCGAGGCCGGCACGGCCGCCGTCTTCGTAGGCGACCGCCCCCACTCCTACGGCAACGCGGGGGAAGAGGAAGTCCGCTTCGTCCTAGCCGTCCTCGATCTCTGACCCCCGGCGGGGCGGACCGGCCCACAGTCCACCGCCCGCGGGGGCAGGGTGATCAGGCGGCCGGCGCGTCCCAGTCGATGTGGTGGTGGTGCACCCAGGCCGTCTTCGCCATCGCCTCGGGCTTGGCGGCCTTCTTGAGGAAGACAGGGACGACCAGGTCGCGGAGGACCCGGCCGACGAGCCCCTGCTTCTTGGTGCTGTTCATGCGGGCGCCCCACGCGGCGATGCGCTCCACCCTTTCCCGGCGCAGCCGCTCGTAGGTCTCCAGTGCCTTCGGCACGTCCTGGAGATCACGAAGGCAGCGGGCGAGCGTGACGGCGTCCTCGGCCGCGAGGGAGGCGCCCTGGCCGGACGACGGCGAGACGGCGTGGGCGGCGTCGCCGATGACGACCATCGCGTCGTTGTGCCAGGTGGGGACGTGCGGCAGGTCGTACTGGTTGGTGATGCCGAAGTCCCCGTCGGTGGCCTTGACGATCTCGGCGCCCACTGTCCGGTCGGCGGAGAGCAGCTCGACGAGCTCGGCGCGCAGCCGGTCGGTGCTCAGAGCGCGCAGCTCCGCGCGGGAACGCTCGGCGGTGCTGGGCGGATTGGCGAACCACCAGACCTCTCCCTCGGGGCTGACGGTGTAGCCGAAGAAGCACTTCCTGCCCCAGATCATGTTGTAGTCGCCGGGCTCGGCGTCGATCCGGGCGGCGCGGGTGAACCCGCCGGTGTTGCCGAGACCGCTGTAGCGCGGGTCCGGATTGGCGGGGTCGACGGCCCGGCGGACAACCGAGTGCACGCCGTCGGCTCCGACCAGGAGGTCGCCCTCCGCGGTGGTGCCGTCCTCGAAACGCGCCACGGCGCCGCGGTTGGTCCGCTCGGCGCCGACGAGCCGCTTGCCGTGCTCGATCCGCACTCCCCGCGCCACCGCTTCGCGGTAGAGGCCGTCGTAGAGGTCGGAGCGGCGGAGCGTGTGCGTGGCGGTCCCGTCGGGCAGGACCGGGCCGATCGGCAGAGCGCCAAGCGGTTTGCCGGTCCCGCTGAAGAACCTGATCTGAGCCGACGGGAAGCCGGCGGAGGTGACGACGTGGTCGGCGTCCACCGCGCGCAGCGCGTCCATTCCGTTGACCGCAACGGTCAGGTAGACGCCGTGCGCCAGCCCGGCACTGCGCTCGTACGCCTCGTAGATCACCGGTTCCAGGCCCGCCTTCGCGGCCGCTAGGGCGGCGACCGTCCCCGCCACGCCCCCGCCGGCGATGAGCATCCGCACATTGACCTCCAAGAAAGAGTATCTCTAATTAAGAGTATTCTCTTGGGCCTATGTCTCTCAAGTCAAAACGAGAGGTCTCCGGACGACCGAGAGGGCCCCCTGGTCGGGGCGCGTCAGGGGTGCCGCCGGCGCCACCGGATCGGTCCCACGGCCTCGCGCGGCACTCGCCCTCTGCGCCCTCGCCGCCCGGGCGGCGTCCAACACCTCCACGGCGGGCCACACGACCCGTCGCCTCCAGTCCAGACAGGCAGACGGCCGGAAAGGCGCCCGCACGCGCGGCGAGCGTGCGCATATGCGGGACGTGCACGGAGGACGCGTGTGAAGGTGGCCGCTGGAGAGGTTGGGGCAGGGGCCGCAGATGCTCGGGCTAGCTGGTGAGGCGGACGGGCATGGCCAGGTAGCGGTAGCCGGTGTCCGCGCCCTCGGTGGCCGCGTCGGGCTCGTCGTCCTTCTTCTCGGGGATGGCGGTGAGAAGGGCGGCCTTGGTGGGGCCGGTGCATTCGAGGCGGGCGTACTCGGTGTCGATGCCCGCCAGGCCGTCCAGCAGGTACTGGGGGGCGAACGCGATGTCGATGTCGTCGCCGTCGAGGTGGGCGCCGACGCTCTCGTTGGCGCGTGCCGAGTCGCCGGTGGCGGCGCGGATGCGGACCTCGTCGGCGGTGAAGGCCAGCCGGATCGGGGTGCCGCGCTCGGTGACGAGGGCGGCGCGCTTGATCGCCTCGACGAAGGGGGCCACCTGGATCTCGGCGACCGACGTCCAGGTGCCGGTGAGCCGGGACCGGTAGTTGATGTACTGGTCGTCGAGGAGGCGGCTGGTCATGCTGCGGCCGCCGCCGGAGATGCCGATGAGGGTGTCGGCGGTGCCGCCGAGGCCGATGGAGACGTCCGCGCCGCGCTTGATCGCCTTGGCGGTGTCGGCGAGGGTGCGGGCGGGGACGACGACGCCGGCGGTGAACTCGGGCTCCTCGGGGGACCAGGTCAGCTCGCGGGCGGCGATGCGGTACCGGTCGGTGCAGGCGAGCCACATCGTGTCGCCCTCGATGTCGATCCGGACGCCGGTGAGCATGGGCAGGGTGTCGTCGCGTCCGGCGGCCGGGCTGACCTGCGCGACGGCGGCGGCGAACAGCTCGCCGGGGACGGTGCCGGCGCGGGCGGGCGGCTCGGGGAGGGTGGGGTAGTCCTCGACGGGCAGCGTCAGGAGGCCGAACTCGGCCGGGCCGCAGCGGACGACGACCTCGGAGCCCTTGGTGAAGACGTCCACGGGCTGGTTCGGGAGGTTGCGCACGATGTCGGACAGCAGCCGCCCGGGGACGAGGACGCGGCCCGGCTCCGCCACGGCCGCCTCGTCGGTGGCGTGGGCGGACACCTCGTAGTCGAACGCGCCGAGGGTGAGCTCGCCCTGCTCGGTGACCTCGATGAGCATGCCCGCGAGGACGGGGAGCGCGGGACGCGACGGCAGCGTCCGCGCGGCCCACGCCACCGCGTCGGCGAACGTCTGGCGCTCGACTCGGAACTCCACCTTGATCAGCCCTTCTCGGGTTCGACGGCCATCACGTGCACGGTAACCCGGGGCTCCGACATTCCTCTGCGAGGGTCAGAAGAGCGCGTTCTCCGTGGCCCGGACCTTGCGCTCGAAGTCGAGGAGGTAGCGCTTGCGGTCGAGGCCGCCGCCGTAGCCGGTGAGCGAGCCGGTGGAGCCGACGACGCGGTGGCAGGGGACGATGACGCCGACCGGGTTGCGCCCGTTGGCGAGGCCGACCGCACGGGACGCGGACGGGCTGCCGATCTCGACGGCGAGTTCGCCGTAGGTGATGGTCTGGCCGTAGGGGATCTCCTGTAGGGCGGCCCAGACGCGCTCCTGGAAGGGCGTTCCGTGGAGGCGGAGCGGCAGGTCGAACTCGGTCAGGTCGCCTGCGAAGTACGCGGTGAGCTGTTCGGCGACGGTCGCGAAGGGTTCGTCTTCGGGGTCGCCCGGGGCACCGAAGGTCTCCTGGGACGGACGGTGCCGCTGCATCTCCATGTAGAGCCCGGACAGAGCGCCGTCGGTGGCGACCAAGGTGAGCGGGCCTACGAGGCTCTCTATGACGACGTGCGTTGTTTCCACAGCGGTTCCTTCAGCTCGCGGGAAGCAGGTTGATGGCGTGGTCGAGGGTGGCCCACAGGTACTGGACGGAGTAGGCGCGCCAAGGTCGCCATTGTGCGGCGCGCCGGGTGAGCGCCGCAGGGGTGACGGGAAGTTCGAGCATTGCGGCGGCGGCCCTGATGCCCAGGTCGCCAGGGATGAACGCGTCCGGGTCGCCGAGGGCGCGCATCGCGATGGTCTCGACGGTCCACGGCCCGAAGCCGGGTAGGGCGGACAAGCGCGCGCGGGCCTCGTCCCAGTCGCTCCCTACGCCGAGGTCGATCTCCCCTTGGGCGAGGGCATCGACCAGGGTCATCAGGGTCGTGCGGCGGGTCTTGGGGAAGGCGAGGGACTCCGGGTCGAGTCCGGCCAGGGCGGCGGGGGTCGGGAAGAGGTGCGTCAGCCCGCCGCCTGGGTCGTCGATGGGGTCGCCGTAGGCGGTGACCAGGCGCGCCGCGTGGGTGCGTGCCGCGGCCGTCGAGACCTGCTGGCCGAGAACGGCACGGACGGCGAACTCCGGGGCGTCCACGGTGCGGGGCACGCGGCGCCCCGGGGCCTTGTCGACGAGCGGCGCGAGGACGGGGTCGGCGCGGAGGAGGTCGTCCACGGCGACGGGATCGGCGTCCAGGTCGAGCATCCAACGGCAGCGACTGATCGCGATGGGGAGGTCGCGCAGGTCGCTGAGGCTGAGCGTGCAGGCGACGTGGTCCGGCTGGGGCCGCAGGGTGGCGATGCCGTGCCCGTGGGGCAGCCGCATGGAGCGGCGGAACGCGCCGTCCCGCCACTCCTCGACACCGGGGACGGCGGTGGCGGCGAGGTGCCCGAACAGGTTGTCGGGGCACAGCGGGGCCCGGAACGGCAGCCGCAGCGACAGGGCACCGGACCCGGCGGGCGGATGCCCCTTGGCGACGCGGTCGCGCAGGGCGGACGGGGTGAGCGCGAATACCCCCCGGACGGTGTCGTTGAAGGCGCGGATGCTGGCGAACCCCGCCGCGAACGCCACGTCGCCCATGGGAAGGGGTGTCGTCTCGATGAGCAGCCGCGCCGTCTGCGCGCGCTGGGCCCGTGCCAGGGCGAGCGGGCCCGCGCCCAGTTCCGCGTTGAGTTGGCGCTCTATCTGCCGCGTGCTGTAGCCGAGCCGTGCCGCGAGGCCGGGAACGCCCTCCCGGTCGACGACGCCATCGGCGATGAGGCGCATGGCCCTGGCGACGACGTCCGCGCGGTGGTTCCATTCCGGGGAGCCGGGGGAGGTGTCGGGACGGCACCGTTTGCAGGCTCGGAACCCGGCCTGCTGGGCGGCGGCAGCGCTCGGGTAGAAGCGCATGTTCTCCGGCTTGGGCGGCACCACGGGGCAGCTTGGGCGACAGTAGATCCCGGTGGTCACGACCCCGCCGAAGAACCATCCGTCGAAGCGGGCGTCCTTCGCCTGGAAGGCCCGCACGCACCTTTCCACGTCCTCGTGCATGCCTCCAGCATCACCGATGGTCAGGGGTCTTCACTGGCAGGAATCCGACATCATCGTCGCGGTCCAGGTCAGCGGACGCGCGGGCATGACGTCCCAGGTAATCGATCTTCCGCCGCGGACCCGGCAGCGTAGAGGTCATCGGGGCGAACGATCCCGAAAGATCAGATGGGAGTCATGCCATGAGCGATGTGCAGCAGCGGGTCGAGCGCTACCTGGCCGTGTGGAACGAGACCGACGCGGACGCGCGGCGTGCGGCGATCGACGAGCTGTGGACGGAGAGCCCGGTCTACGTCGACCCGCTCGGCGTGGCGGAGGGGCGCGACGCGATCGACGCGTTCGTCGGCGCCGCGCAGCAGCAGTTCCCCGGCCTGGTGTTCCGCGCGGCGGGGACGGTGGACGCCCACCACAACGTGGCCCGCTTCACCTGGGAGCTCGGCCCGGAGGGCGGCGAGGCGATCGTGGTCGGCTTCGACGTGGCGACGTTCGACGACGACGGCCGGTTCGACCGGGTGACCGGGTTCCTCGACAAGGTGCCGGCCTGACCCGGGCCGTTGCCGGTCCGTACCGACGGGGGCGGCGTGCCGGACGCCCGTGACGTCCGGCACGCCCCGTTCACAGTTGCCGTAGCGCTCCCCCGTCCACGGTCCATTCGGCACCGGTGACCTGGGCGGCCAACGGTGACAGCAGGTACGTGATGACCCGTGCGACGTCCTGGGGCGTGCCAAGACGTCCGGTGGGGAGCCGCCGTTCGTCCTGGACGAATCGTTGGATCGCCTCCTCCACCGGTAGGCCGTACTGGTCGGCCAACTGGTCGGCGAACCCTCCGGGCTCGTCCCACAAGCGCGTGCGGGTCGGGCCGGGCGTGACGACATTGGAACGGACTCCGCAGGGCCCGAACTCCCCCGCCAGCGTCTTGGACACCGACAGGAGCGCCGTCTTGGACGCCGCATAGTCGACCAGTGGCGTGTCGGGAAAACGTGCGGCCTCGCTTGCGACGTGCACGATGCTTCCCGCTCCCTGGTCAATGAGTGCGGGCAGTGCGGCGCGGGCCATGCGCACGGCCGCGTGCAGGTTCAGCTCGAACGTCGCGTGCCACTGGGCGTCGGTGACGTCGAGGAACCCGATCCGGGATTCGAGGGCGCCCGCGTTGTTGACGAGGCCGTCCAGGCGGCCGTGCCGTTCCAGCGCGACGTCCACGACGTGCTGGGCGGCGTCGGGCCGGGTGAGGTCGGCGGCCACGTCGACGGGGGAGCGCGCCACCCCGACGACCTGGGCGCCCTCGCGGGCCAGGAGGGCGGCGGTCGCCTCGCCGATCCCGGCGGACGCGCCGGTCACGATGTAGACCCTGCCGTCGAGTTCGAGGTCCATGGCGGTCCCCTACGAGCGCCGCAGGAACGACCCGGCAAGGGCCGCGCCCGCGAGGACGATCGCGATGTTCACGGCCGTCGCCGTGTGGACGCCGCCGATGACGGACGCGTTCGCCGTGGCCACGGCGCTCATCACGGGGATGCCGAGGGTGATCGCGACCTGCTGCGTCATCGTGGCGAGCCCGGTCGCGAGGCCCTGCTCGCGGTCCGGCAACCCGGACGTCGCGATCCCCATGAACGCGACGATCGCAACAAGGTTCCCGAATCCCCCGATCGCGGTGGCGGCGAGCAGCAGGCCGAGGGCGCCGCGCGACTCCCCGAGGCCCAGCAGCGCGGCGGTGGCCGCGGCCTGCAGGACGAGTCCGGACACCAGCGTGGCCGGGCCGCCGAGCCGCCGCATGACCCGGGGCGCGGCGACGCCTCCGGCGAACGTCCCGGCGCCGAGGACGCCGAGCGCCAGCCCGGTCGCCAGCGGCGAGAAGCCCAGGACCTTCTGGAGGTAGAGCGTCATCAGGAACACCAGCGACGTCTCCGTGGCGAACGCGACGAAGCCGCCCACGTTGCCCCAGGTGACGGTGCGCCGGGTGAGGACGTTCAGCGGCGCGAGCGGAGCCGGCGACCGCCGTTCGACCAGGATGAACGCGGTGAGCAGGACGGCGGCGGCGACCAGTGCGCCGAGCGCGGCGGGGGAGCCCCATCCGGCCGAACCTGCGGACGTGATCCCGTAGACGAGGGCGAGCAGGCCGCCGGTCACGGTCACCGCGCCGGGAACGTCCAGCCGCGCCCCGTCCCGGGACCGGCTCTCCGCGACCACGACGGGCGTGACCGCGAAGATCAGCACCGCCACCGGCACGTTGACCAGGAAGGCCCAGCGCCAGCTCAGCAGGTCGGTCAGCACCCCGCCGAGGATCGCGCCGACGGTGAACCCGGCCGACATCAGCGCGCCGCTGAGCCCGAGCGCACGCGTCCGCAGCGGCCCCTCCGGGAACGACGTGGTGAGCAGCGACAGGGCGGCCGGTGTGGCGATCGCCGTGGCCAGGCCCTGCAGGACGCGTCCGGTGAGCAGCATCGCCGGTGTGGTGGCCAGCCCACCGACCAGCGACCCCGCGGCCAGGAGCGCCATGCCCGCGAGCAGCATCCGGCGCCGTCCGGCCAGATCGGCCACGCGACCGAACAGCAACGTGAATCCGGCGGCGGGGAGGGCGAACGCCGTGGCGATCCACTGGAGCTGGTCCAGTCCGAAGCCCAGTCCTCTGCCGACGACGGGCAGCGCCACGTTCAGGATGGAGAAGTCGATGGCGAGCATGAACTGCGCGCCGAGCAGGAGTGTCAGAACCAGCTTGTGCCGTGACGACATCCGCTCTGGAGGAGCGGACACGGCGGTGGTGAGGGCGGTCATGGCAGAGACTCTCGCCGCGCCGGACGCGCCTACCCAGTCCCCGCTCGTTCGTACCACTCCCGGTAGCAGGCTCAGCGACCTGCGGGGGAGAACCAACCTGGCTCCCTGGCGTGACGGCCTTCCGGTGACCGTCTCCTTAGGCTCAGCAGCGTTCAGCCAGACCGACCAGGAGGATTGCCGTGCGTGGCAAGGTTTTCGCCCTCGCCCTAGCCGCAGTCAGCGTGACCGCACTCAGCGCATGCGACGTGGCCTTCGCTTCAACCTACGAGGACGACGCCACGCTGAAGGGCAAAGTCACCGCTGTGCGAATGGACCACATAGGTTCCGGCAGCGTGACGCTGCACGGTGGCTCGTCCAAGACGTCCCTGCACCGCAAGGTCAAGCACCGCGGTGACAAGCCGGAGGGGCCCACGTACCGGATCGAGAACGGTGTCCTGACGCTGCGCGGCTGCGGCTCGCACTGCTCGGTGAGCTACACGGTCGAACTCCCGGCGGGCCTCCCCGTGTCCGGCGGCACCTCGAACGGCTCCATCACCCTGTCGAAGGTGGGCAAGGTGGACGTGTCCACCGATTCGGGCTCCGTCCGCCTGAACGGCGCCGCGGGCCCGATCAAGGTCAGGACGGACAACGGCGAGATCCGGGGGAGCGACCTCAAGGGCGGCGTCGACGCCGAGACGTCCAACGGCGACGTCGCCCTGACGCCCGGTTCGCCGCAGAACGTCCGCGCCAAGACGGACAACGGCGAGGTCACGGTCACCATGCCCGCGGGACGCTACCGCGTGAGCACGCACACCGGCGACGGCGACCGGCGGCTCGGCATCCCGAACGACCCGTCCGCCGAGTACCGGCTCGACGTCAGCACCAGCAACGGCGACATCACCACCAGGACCGCCTGACCCGCGGTCCTCAGGCCATAGCGTTCGCGAACAGGGCCTGCGCGGTCGAGCCTGCCCGAGTACCGGGCGGCGTGCGCCTGGTCCAGCAGGCTGCTCGCCGCGAGCACGCGGATGGCGCGGGCGTGCGCGCGAGGCGGCTCCGGATAGCCTCGGCGGCATGGCGCGCAATGGCCGGCTCGGCGAGTTCCTCAAGTCGCGGCGGGCGCGGCTGCGTCCCGAGGACGCCGGCCTCCCCACGTACGGGACGCGGCGGCGGGTCCCCGGGCTGCGGCGCGAGGAGCTCGCGCAGCTCGCCGGTGTCAGCGTCGCGTACTACATCAGGCTGGAGCAGGGGACGGCCGACGGCGTGTCCACTGAGATCCTGGACGCGATCTCGCGGGCACTGCGGCTGGACGGCGACGAGCACGCCCATCTGCACCGGCTCGCCCACCCGCCGCGCCGCGCGCCCGCCACAGCGCCTCCGCGCCTGCGGGCACCGCTGCAGCACCTGCTCGACTCGTTCACGCACGCGCCCGCGTACGTCGTCGGGCACTACACGAACGTGGTCGCGTGGAACCGGCTCACCGCCGCCGTTTTCGTCGACCTGGCGAACGTCCCGCCGGACGAGCGGACCTGGTCGCACCAGATCCACCTGAACCCCGACTACAAGGCCCGGCTCGGCGACAACTGGCCGACGGTGGCCCGCCGCAACGCCGCCTACCTCCGCTTCCGTTCCGGTCAGGATCCGGACGACCCGCACCTGCGCGCGGTCATCGACTGCCTGCGGGAGCGGAGCCCGGAGTTCGGCCGCCTGTGGTCGGCGCACCACGTCACGGACCTGACGCACGGCGAGGCCCGTATCGACCATCCCGAGGTGGGACGGCTCGTCCTTCCGTTCGAGACCCTTCACCTGCCCGGCGACCCCGACCTCAGCCGCCTCATGCTCTACGCGGCCGAACCGGGCTCGGCCTCAGAGGCGGCCCTGCGCAAGCTGGCCGAGACGTCCACACACCTCTCCAGCGCCGACCTCGCCTAGGACGGCCGGTGCCGGCTCACCCGGCGGCCGCGCGGAAGTGGGCGTCACGGTCGACTGTCGCCAGGGCGGTGTTGAGCAGGGCGATCACCGCGAAGGCTACGGCGGCCGTGGCGTGGCCGACGCCAGCGAGGGCGAGCGCGCCCGCACCGAACACGGCGGCCTTCACCAACAGGACGAGCGGCAGCGCGATCGTGAACCGGGCCCGTGGCGCGGCGAACAGGCCCCACAGGACGATCGCCGCGGCGGGCGCCCCGACCCCGAGGACGACGTTCACCAGCACGTTCCCGCCCGCCGTGAAGCCCCACCAGGCGAGCGCGGCGATGGCGGCGAGTTCCAGCAGGAAGGCGAGCCCCTCGTTGAGGGCATGCAATGGCCCAGGTAGACGCACGCCGATACGGTACCTCTGTGGACGAGATCTCCTGGCGGGAGGACGGCCGGGACCATCGCGTCCGCTGGCGGTCGGAGAGCGGCGCGCCGCCGCCCCGCCGCGTCGTGGTCGCCGACGACGAGACGCGCGCGGACGACGCCTACCGCCTGGCGTGCGAGGGCACCGCGCTGCTGTGGCGCGGCGACTTCCAGAACGCGCGGCAGCTTCTCAAGGCCATGGCGCGCCGGATCGACCGTCCCCCACGGCGGCGCAGGCACAAACCCGAACCGGACCGCGCCCAGGCGTTCCACCTGTACCGGCAGGCGCGCGCCCAGCGCGCGCGGACGCTCGGCATGCTGCTCATACCGTTCGACCCCGGTCACGTGATTCCGCTGCGGCGAGCACCAGACGTCCAGGACGCCTGTACGGAGGCCTACGGGACGGACGACCAGCCCTACATCACCTCACTGCGAGAACTGCTCGGCCTGATCGGCGCACACGAATGGCGTGAGAAGGGCGTCCCGATTCCTGCGCTGGGCAGCGACCGCGTACACCCGCACTACGGCGTCTTCTCACCGATCAGGGGCGAATACGTCGATCTGGTGGGCGAGGCACCGCTTCCCCCGACGAAAACGGCGTTCGACGTTGGAACCGGTACGGGCGTCCTGGCGGCGGTTCTGGCTCGTCGTGGCATCGAGCACGTCGTCGCCACTGACCAGGATCCGCGTGCGCTGGTCTGCGCCCAAGAGAACGTCGACCGTCTGGGGGTGAACGTCGAGGTCGTCCAAGCCGACCTCTTCCCGGACGGACGCGCCGGTCTGGCCGTCTGCAACCCGCCCTGGGTCCCGGCCAAGCCCAGCACGCCCCTGGAGCACGCCGTTTACGATCCGGGCAGCCGGATGCTGCGCGGTTTCCTGTCCGGCCTCGCCGACCACCTCGAACCGGGCGGGGAGGGATGGCTGATCCTGTCCGACCTGGCCGAACACCTGGGCCTCCGCACGCGGGACGAGCTCCTGGAGATGATCGCCTCGTCCGGCCTGCGGGTCGCGGGCAGGCTCGACACCGCCCCGCGCCACCCGCGCGCCGCCGATCCCGACGACCCCCTCCACGCGGCCCGCGCCGCCGAGACCACGTCCCTGTGGCGGCTCACCGCCGGGTGACGCCGCTCAGCGGTGGCTGCGGTGCGCGGTCTCGGGACCGATGACGCGCAGCAGGTCGAGGGACTCGATGCTGCCGGTGCCGGGCGGCGGCGTGAAGACGACGAGCCGCTGGTCCTCGGCCGGGGTCAGCAGCGCCTCGGTGTCGAACTCGATGAGGCCGACCTCCGGGTGCACGACCTTCATCCGGCTGGTGCGCTCGACGGCGACCTCGTGCCGGTCCCAGACCCGGGTGAACTCGCCGCTGGCCGCGTGCAGCCGTTCGACCAGGGCGGACGCGGCCGCGTCGTTGCCCCGGCGCGCGACGGCGGCCCGCAGCAGGGCGACATGCCGGCGGCCGTGCGGCTCGTGCTCCTCCTCCGGGTACGCCTCCCGGACGAACGGGTCGGTGAACCACCGCCACACGATATTCCGGTCGGGCTCCTCCACCGTGCAGACGCACCCGAAAAGGGCCTCGGCCAGCGCGTTCTGGGCCAGCAGGTCGCCGAGATCGCCGATGATCTGCGCCGGCGTCTCGTGCAGCCGGTCCAGCAGGTACAGCATGCTCGGCCGGACGTACTCGCCCGCGAACGGCCCGGCGGGCGGGCGGTGGCCGGCGAGGACGTACAGGTGGTCGCGCTCGTCGATCGTGAGCCGCAGCGCGCGGGCCAGCGCGCCGAGCAGCTGGGTGGACGGCTGCGGGCTGCGGGCCTGCTCAAGGCGCATGTAGTAGTCCGCCGACATGCCGGCGAGCAGCGACACCTCCTCACGGCGCAGCCCCGGCGTCCGGCGCCGCGGGCCCGCCGTCAGCCCGACCTCCTGCGGGCGGAGCCGCTCGCGGGAGCGGCGGAGGAAGTCGGCGAGCTCCTTGCGGTCCATCTCCATGCCCCCATGATTCCGCCCCGTCCGGAATGTCCGTAGATCTGAGACTGGGACCCGTTGTCCTAGCCAAAGCCGTCCGCTCCTCATCGCGGCCGGGCGCTGGCAGCGTCGAGGTCGTCCAGGAACGACACCGAAAAGGAACGACACCGATAAGGACGGCCCGTCATGCCGAAGCTCACCGTTGGAAACGCCACCGTCCCCTACCGCGTCGAGGGCTCGGGGCCCGTCCTCGTCCTCGTGCACGGCGTCGGGCCCGGTTCGGGCATGTGGGACCAGCTGCTCGACCGTTTCACCGATCACCGTACCGTCGTCCTGCCCGACCTCTCCGGCAGCGACCCCGCCGAGGACGACGGCTCTCCGATCACCATCGAGGCACTCGGCGCGCAGGTCAACGCCGTGATCGAGGACACCGGCGCGGGCCCGGCCGACGTGGTCGGGTTCTCGCTCGGCGCCCCGACCGTCGCGGCGGCCGCGGCGCTGCGCCCCGACCTCGTCCGGCGGCTGGTGCCCGTGGCGGGGCTGTCCCACGCGGGCGACGAGTACGTCCAGCAGCACATGACCCTCTGGCTGGACCTCGCCGGCGACCCGGAGGGCTTCGGACGGTTCGCGACGCTCACCGCGCTGAGCCGCGCGTTCCTCAACCAGATCGGGCATGACGCGGTCGAGCAGCAGCATGCGTTCATGGGCCTGAACGACGACCGGGTACGGCAGATCGACCTCGTCAAGCGGCTCGACATCCGGGCGCTACTGCCCCGGATCGCGGCGCCCACCCTGGTCATCGGGGCGACCCGCGACCAGACGATCCCCGTCGAGAACCACCGGGAGCTGTTCGCGGGCATCCGGGGCAGCGAGTACGCCGAACTCGACACCGGCCACGTGGCGATGGCGGAGCGGCCCGACGAGTTCGTCAAGCTCGTCCGGGACTTCTTCGAACGCCCCTGACCGCCGCTCCGGGCCGCTCAGCCAGGTGCCCGGCTGGGCGGAGCCCGGTTACCGTGCGCACCGGGCACCATGGAGAACATGCGTCCCATCGAACAGCAGACCATTCTCATCACGGGCGCGACCGACGGGCTCGGCCGCGCCCTGGCCGCCGAGCTGGCCTCCGAAGGCGCCACGGTCCTCGTCCACGGACGCGACGACCGGCGCGGCGAGGCGACCCTCCGGGAGATCGGCGGCAAGGCCTCCTGGTACCGCGCCGACCTGTCCTCGCTGGCCGAGACCCGCGCGCTCGCCGAGGCCGTCCGCGCCGACCACCCGCGCCTGGACGTCCTCGTCAACAACGCGGGGATCGGCTCCGCCGAGGGCCCGCGGGAGGAGAGCGCGGACGGCCACGAGCTGACGTTCCAGGTGAACTACCTGTCCGGCTACCTGCTCACCCGGCTCCTGCTGCCCACCCTGATCGCATCCGCGCCGGCGCGGATCGTCAACGTCAGCAGCCTCGGCCAGCAGGCCGTCGACCTCGACGACGTGATGATCACCCGTGGGTACACCGCGATGCGTGCGTACTACCAGAGCAAGCTCGCCCAGATCCTGTTCACGATCGACCTCGCCGCCGAGCTGGCCGGGACGGGCGTCACCGCGAACGCCCTGCATCCGGCCACCTACATGCCGACCAAGATCGTGGTCACGCCGCTCAGCACCCTGGAGGAGGGCGTCCGGGCGACGCGCCGCCTCATCACCGACCCCGCCCTGGACGACGTGTCCGGCCGCTTCTTCGACGGGCTCCAGGAAGCGCGCGCGAACGCCCAGGCATACGACTCCAACGCTCGCGCCCGCCTGAAAACCATCTCGGACGAACTCACGTCCCCCTGAACCAGCGCGGGACTCAGAGATTCACGGCCTCCCAGATGGGACGGGCCTCGACCCGCGTGATGCGCCATCCCTCCGCCGTCCGGACGGCGCGCAGCTCGTAGCGCTCGCCGAGCAGGCGCAGGCCGTCCTCCCGGGCGAAGACCACCAGGAGGTTCGCGCCGATCGCGGCCTGGTCGCCGTCCACATCGATGAGCGGATCGGTGATGAAGTGCTGGGTCGGCACCGTGTGGTTCCGGCGCGCCTGCGCGACGAGGGCGTCGATCCCCTTCGCGACCCCGCCCTGGGTGTGCGCCTCGGCGCCTTCGGCGAAGAGGGCCCGCCCGTCGCCGGGGCTCTTGTCGTCCAGCCACAACCCCAGACGGCTGACGAGATCGGAGAGTTCAGCACGGTCGTCCACGGTTCCCCATTTCATTGGCGATACCAACATTGGCAGGTCCAACAATAAACGATCGTTGGCCGAGCCAACAACCCCTACACTGGACCGCATGACGCCGTCCGACGGCCGGACGCCCACGCGGCTCCGGCACACCCCGAGCTGGCTGATCAACCTGGCCTCCGCGCACAGCCACCGCCTGGTCGCCGAGGGATTCACCGCCGCCGGCGCCCGCGGCTACCACTACCGGCTGCTCGCCGCCCTGGACGAGTACGGCCCGTCCAGCCAGGCCGACCTCGGCCGCCGCTCGGGCATCGACCGCAGCGACGTGGTCGCCGCCCTGAACGAGCTGGCCGCCAAGAACCTGGTCGACCGCTCCCCCGACCCGTCCGACCGGCGCCGCAACGTCGTCACGCTCACCCCGGAGGGCTCCCTCCACCTGGTGGAACTGGAGAAGGTCGTCACCCGCATCCAGGACGACCTGCTCGCCCCCCTCGCACCGGACGAACGCACCCGTCTCACCGAACTGCTGACCCGCGTCGTCGACCACCACGCCGAGAGCCGCCAGCCCGGATAATCGGTGGCGATCATTGGGGCACCCAACATAGAGTGATCGCCCCCCGACCCGAGGAGCCGCCCGTGCCGCCTGCCATCCGCTTCGCCGAACTGCCGCCCGCCGCGATGAAAGCCCTGTTGGAGGACGACCTGGAGGGCGCCGGCGCGGTCGCCGGAGTGCCCCTCACCGACTACTTCACCACCGACGACGCGAAGTACCTGTGGCGCTTCCGCCTCGCCCAACTCGACCGCGACCCGTCCCACGCCCCCTGGATCGTCCGGGCCGCCGTCACCGAACCGGAAGGCGTGGTGGTCGGCCACGCGGGCTTCCACAGCGCTCCGGACGAGAACGGGACCGTCGTGATCGCCTACTCCGTCGACCCCGCCCACCGCCGCAGGGGCTACGCCCGCGCGATGCTCGCCGCCCTCCTGGCCCGCGCCGCCGCCGAACCGTCCGTCACCACCGTCCGCGCCACGATCAGCCCTGACAACGAGGCGTCCCTGGCCACCATCGCAGGTCAGGGCTTCACCCACGTGGGCGAGCAATGGGACGAGGAAGACGGCCGGGAGCTCATCTACGAACGCCCCGCCCGCTGACGCATCCTCGGAAACCCCGCCAAGACGACGGGGCGAGCGCCAAGGCCTCTGGGCGGGCGATGAATGCCGCTGCTCGCGGCGTTAGGCTCGCTGGGACGGGCACCGGGGAGACGTTCCGCGATCGGATGGGGGCCTGATGGAGAGCCGAGAGCTTCGCGAGTTGCAGAAGCCGCTCAAGGAGCGCTACCGGGAGGATCCCGGATCCGCGGTGGTGACCTTGAGCGCCGCCGGGACGCTGGAGGACGGCGTCACCTGCTCGGTGGAGACGGGACGGGCGCTGGCGGTGGCCGGGCTGCACCCGGCGGCCGGAGGCGACGGCACCCTGCTGTGCTCCGGCGACATGCTGCTGGAGGCGCTGGTCGCCTGCGCCGGGGTGACGCTGCGCTCGGTCGCGACGGCCCTGGAGCTGGACGTCCACGGCGGGACGGTCAGCGCGGAAGGCGACCTGGACTTCCGCGGGACGCTCGCCGTGGACCGGGAGGCGCCCGTCGGCTTCCGCGCCATCCGGCTGCGGTTCGAGCTCGACACCGACGCCTCGGAGGAGGACATGGCCACCCTGCTGCGGCTGACCGAGCGGTACTGCGTCGTCTTGCAGACCCTGGCGTCCTCCCCCGAGCTCACGGTGACCTCCCGCGCCGGCTGACGACGTCCCACCGTCCCCGAGCCTGCGCCGTCCGCCTACGGGGACGGACGCGTGACCTGCACCGGCGTCCCGTAGTCGGAGAGCTCGGTGACGGCGGTGAAGCGGACGGGGTCCCGGTCGGCGATCTCGGGGTCCGCGCTGGTGATGACGGTCGTCTGCACGATCTTCTGGATCTTGCGGGTGGCGGTCCCGACCGTCACCGTCCCGGTGATCCGGGTCCCGGCGGGCGAACCCTCGGAGGGACGGGCGGCGTGGGAGAAGGCGTAGACCTGCACCGCCGTCTCCCCGCTGCCCGCACGGCCCTGAGGTGTCACCGTTCCGAAGGTGGCCAGCATCCGCAGCATCCGGCCGGGGTCGGCGGTCAGCTCCTGCGGGCCGGTGGTGCCGCGCGTCAACCCGCGCAGGCCGCGGTCGAGCTTGCGCCATGTCTCACCGCGCCGCACGTACCACTCGTCGCCGATGAAGCGCTGCTCCATCGGCACCGATCCGGGTCCGCGCAGGTAGCCGCGCCGGTTGGGAGCGTCGAAGGCGCCCTGATAGGTCTCCACCGTTTCACGCCGGCCGCGCGAGCTCAGCGTCCAGGTGAGTTTCACGTGGAACGTCGTGCTCGCCGTCGCCTCGGTCGCCGCGGCCAGGGTGACGCCGCTCTCTCGTCCGGGGGTGATCGTGCGGCGGCCGTCGTCGCCGGAGACGAGGTTCCCGCCGACGGTGGCGGCGGCCACGACCAGGGCGATCGCGCCGGTGCCGACCGCGCCGGCGGCCGTGCGGCGCCTGCGCCTGGCGCGTCGGCCGCGGTGCATCAGGGTCTCGATCGGCGCGTCGGTGATCGGGTGCCCGTCGGTCGCCGACCGCAGCATCCGGGTCAGCCGTTCCTCGCTCATCGTGTGATCTCCTCGGTCTGCGGAAGGGCGAGCGTGGAACGGAGCCGTTTCATCGCCCGGGAGTGCTGGCTCTTGACGGTGCCGACGGAACATCCGAGGAGGTCGGCGGTCGCCGCCTCCGTCATGTCGGCGTAGTGGCGCAGCACGACGACCGCGCGCTGCTGGCGGGGCAGGGCGAGCAGCGCACGGCGCAGCTCGTCGTCCGGTTCCCGCGGGGAGCTGGAGCGTGCGTCGAGCCGTTCGGGGGCCTCGGTCAGCAACTCGCGCCGTCTGCGCCGCCACCAGCTGACGTTGCCGTTGACCAGCATCCGTTTCAGGTAGGCGTCCGGATCGCCGTCCGCCACCCGGCGCCAGCGCACGTACAGCTTCACCAGGCAGTCCTGGAGAAGTTCTTCGCCGCGGTGGGAGTCGCCGGTCAGCAACGTGGCCAGGCCGTGATGGCGTTTCCACGCGGCGGCCGCGAACGTGACGTACGCGGTTTCCTGCGTCGGTTCACTCACGCCCATTGAACGCCTCAGGGAGCACGGATGGTTGGCAGGAATGACCGGTCAATGGCGGACGGGGCGTTGTTCGCGCGGTCGCGGTTCAGACCTCGGGTCTCGATGCGGCGAAGCGGGCGCGGTAGGCGGACGGGCTGAGGCCGGTCTGGCGGCGAAGCCGGGTGCGCAGGTTGGCGGGGGTGCCCAGGCCGCTGGCACGCGCGACGGCCTCCAGCCTGAGTTCGCCCCTCTCGATGAGCCTGCACGCCAGCGCGACCCGCTCGGCGTTCAGCCAGGCCAGCGGTGTGGTGCCGAGTTCGGCTTGGAAGCGGCGGTGCAGGGTGGCGGCGCTGGTCGCGGCCCGGGCGGCCAGGTCGGCGACGGTCAGCGGCTGATCGAGGTGCTCCTGTGCCCAGGCCAGGACGGGCGCCAGCGAGGTGTCCGGGATCGCGGGGACGGGACGTTCGACGAACTGCCGCTGGCCGCCGTCGCGGTGCACGGCGAAGACCAGGCGGCGGCTGACGGCGTTGACGACCTCCGCGCCGTGGTCGCGGCGCACGAGGTGCAGGCCCAGGTCGAGCGCGGCGGCACTGCCCGCGGCGGTCAGCACGTCACCGTCGTCCACGAACAGCACCCCGGGTTCGAGCCGCACCGACGGGAAGCGGGCCCGGAAGAGATCGGCCCAGCGCCAGTGGGTGGTCGCCGGACGGCCGTCGAGCACGCCGGCGGCCGCGAGGGTGAACGCGCCGGTGCAGAAGCTCACGAGGCGCGCGCCTCGGGCGGCGGCCCCCCGGATCGCGGCGAGGACCCTCTCGTCAGGGGCGTTGTCGGGGTCGGGACGGTTTGGGACGATCACCGTGTCGGCCCCTTCGACCGCCTCCAGCCCCGGAATCCCCGACATCGTGAACATCCCCGCGTGCATCGCCACCGGGCCGGGCGCGCAGAGCGTGAAGTCGTACCACGGGATGCCCAACTCGGGTCGGCGCAAGCCGAACAGCTCCGTCGCGACGCCCATCTCGAACGGGTTCGAGCCCCTGTCGACGATCATCACCACACGGTGCGAGGAACCTTGCGACATATGCGATTCCTAGCACTCACGCTGGACCGGGGCCAATCGAGACAGTGGTCAGATGAGCGAACCGATCGATCTGCAGTCCGCGCTGGCCACTTTCACCGACCTCTGGAGCCCGCGCATCGTCTCGCGGGTGAACGACTACGACGTCCGCGTCGCCAAGGTCGCCGGTGACCATCTCTGGCATGCCCACGACGACACCGACGAGTTCTTCCTGGTGCTCGACGGCGAACTGACCATCGCGCTCCGCGAAGAAGGGGGCGAACGTGCCGTGACGCTGCCCAGGGGCGCGGTGTTCGTCGTCCCCCGCGGCATCGAGCACAAGCCGTCCGCCCCGGGCGGGGCCTCGGTCCTCATGTTCGAGCCGACCGGGACGTTGAGCGTCGGCGACCGGCACGAGGACGTGCCGCACCACGTCGACGCGACCACAGGGCGGCCGCTCGACTAGCTGTACTCGGTCATGATCTTGGTGACAGTCGGGTGATGGGTGGCTTGCCGCCCAGGGCTGAGTGGGGGCGTTTGGTGTTGTAGTGCTCCAG
>NZ_JBFAGB010000048.1:0-68372 GCF_040639875.1 Actinomadura sp. NPDC023710 | reverse complement strand
GTGGCGCTCAAGGACGGAGAACTGCGCGCCTCGGCGCCACTGACGCAGATCTCTGAAGTGGTGCTATCGGGGCAGGTGGGAATCTCCACCCAGGCCCTGCACGCGCTGCTCTCCCGAGACATCCCCCTCATCCTGCTCTCGGGCACGGGACGGCCGCTGGGCAGAATGGAGCCGCCCGGCGCGGGCCATGTGCTCGCCCGCCGCCGGCAACTGGAACGGCACGCCATCGCCGCCGACCGGGTCGAATTGTCCCGCGTCCTGGTCGCCGGGAAGATCCGCAACCAGCATGTGCTGCTGCGCCGCCGCGCCCGGCGCGCAAACGACCCCGAACTGGTGTGGGATGCCGCCGCGCGGCTGTCGGCGCTGGAGGTCAGGGTCGCCGAGTGCGGTGACGTCGCCCAGGTCATGGGGGTGGAGGGCGGCGCGTCGGGTGTCTACTACCGTGCCTTCTCCAGCGTCCTCGACCCCGCTCTCGGCTTCGCCGGACGTGACCGGCGCCGCGCGGACGTGGTGAACGCCCTCACCAACTACTGCTCGGCCCTACTTCGCGAAACCGTTACCTCCGGCCTGCTCGCCACGGGCCTGGACCCGTACGTGTCCTTCCTGCACACCCCCGCCCGCGGACGTCCGACCTTGGCGTTCGACCTCATGGAGGAGTGGCGGCCGGTACTGCTGGACTCCACGGTGCTGGCGCTCACGGGCCTGCGCGCGGTCACGACGGATGACCTGGAGGACGGCGCAGACGGCCCCTGGCTGTCACCGCAGGCCCGCAGCCAAGCCGTCACCCGATTCCACGCCCGGCTCGCCGCCCCAGCGCGCGGCTGGCCGGCACCGCCCGCGCGCCGCAGCTACGCCGACCAGCTCCGCGCCCAGTGCCTCGCGCTGCGCACCTGGATACTCGGCGAAGCCGAATCGTACGAGCCGTTCGCCTGGAGGTGATCCCGATGGCAGACCCGACCGATCGCAATTCCTGGACCGTGACGTTCGACGTCTCCTCCGACGCCGGACGGCGGGCGGTGAACCGGCTGCTGGCCGGATACGGCCCCCGCGTCCTGTTCACCGTCTACGAGATCGGCGCCGACGCCGCCGAACTGGACGACATCGTCAAGCAGGCGAGCGAGCATCTACGGCCGGGCGACCACCTGCTGGCACTGCCGAACTGCCCTCGCTGCCGGGCGGCGCATCGCGGCGGGACGGACGAGCAGGTCAACCCGCTCGGCTGGGTCGTTCCATGAACGGGCCGGTACTGGTCTGCTACGACGTATTCGACGACGGCCGCCGCGACCGGCTGCGCGCCGCGCTGGACGAGGTCGCCGACCGGTTCCAGCAGAGCGGCTGGCTCATTCCCGACGCGGCCGGCCTCGACGCCCACAGCGCCGCCGCCGCACTCGAAGGGCTGCTCGCCCCCGCCGATCGGCTCCGCATCTACGCGCCCTGCCCCGCGTGCGCGCGCGAGGTCCGGACCGTCCCAGAGGGGCCGCCGCTCGTCCGACCGGCCTGGGTCGCGGACTGACCGGCGCACCGCGACCTCACTAGGGTTCAGTCAGACCCCGACGAGACGAAGGCCGAGGCCCGCATGCCCGCTCGCATCATCGTCCGCCTCGAACCCGCCGGCGGGCGCCCACCCGTCCCCCCGCCGCACACCGGGCCCGCCGTCAACGCCGCGTTCCTGGCCGCTCTGCGCGACACCGGGGAAAGCGACCTGTCGTCGGCGCTGCACGATACGCGTCCCCCAAAACCGTTCGCGCTCACCCCGCTCCTGGACGAGCGGGACCGCCGCGCGGGCGCCGCCGGCAAGCAGGTGCGGTTCGAGATCGGGATACTCGCCGACTCGCTCACCGCCCCTGTACTCCAAGCGCTGGCGGCGACCGGGGACGTGCGGGTGGCCCGCTGCCAGTACCGGATCGCGGCCGTCGAACTGGCCGGGGCCGAACCGTACCCGGAACTCCTCGCCGCCGCAGCCCCCGCCGACCGGTGGACACTGCGGATCGCCACACCGGTCGCGTTCTTCACCGCCCGGGAAGAGGGCGCACGCCGCGTCCGCCCCTTCCCCGAACCCGAATGGGTCTTCTCCGACCTCTACCGCAAATGGAACGCCTTCGCCCCCGACGCTGTACTGGACGAGGCGACACCCCAGATCATCACGCAGAACCTCGAAATCGCCGACTACCGGCTGGCGATGGCCGAGCACCTGCTCAAGGCCGGCGTCCCGCCGGTGCGCGGCAGCCTCGGGCAGGTCGCCTACCGCATCGCCGACACCCGCCGCACCACGCCCGAGGCCCGAGCCGGCGTGGACGCGCTCGTCCGCTTCAGCGCCTACGCCGGCATCGGCGACCGCACCACCATCGGCATGGGCTACGCCGTCCCGCACGCCCGATGACCGAGCCCGAACGTTATGTGCGGCGCGTCCAGGCCCGCCCCTACGGGCCCCGCGAGGTCAGGGCAGGCGGGTCG
Organism: Actinomadura sp. NPDC023710; assembly: GCF_040639875.1. NCBI lineage: Bacteria > Bacillati > Actinomycetota > Actinomycetes > Streptosporangiales > Thermomonosporaceae > Actinomadura > Actinomadura sp. NPDC023710. The sequence goes on along the minus strand of NZ_JBFAGB010000048.1, from coordinate 65,918 downwards.
TCCGGCATGGTGGCAGCGAACTCAGCGTGGGTGAGGCGCATGTTGTGCTCGTCGTGGCCGGAGAACCGCACCGGTCCACCACCGAATGGGTGAGTGTGGACGTCCACCAGGGACATTCCCGTCTCGTAGCAGGCTCGCAGTACTTCCCGCGTGAACTCAGTGTTCACCTCAACGCGGCGACCCCACTGGTCGGTCCAGCGGTTCGCGCGGGCGAGCAGGTAGAGCCATGCATTCGGACGGGGAGTCCAGCAGGTGCTGTTCTGCCGGCCGCCACACCCGGGTAGGCAGGCGCAGGACGCAGCGCATCAGTCCGACGTCCCCAGGTAGGTGCGGATGGCCTCCACGAAGGTGAGTAGGGAGTCCTGTTCGGCGCGCCAGCGGCGTTCGGGGTCCTCCAGCAGTACCAGTGGTAGCCCAGGTGGGAGTAGGGATTGTGGTAGTCGCGGAAGTAGTGGCCCGGCCTGCAATAGGTGTTTGAGACCGGTCCGGCCGCGCACAGCTGGGCTGAAGGCCGACGGTGGACGCTAACGTGGATCGCCGAGTGGACTGGGAGCTTTTCGCGGCTGCCCACGTCCTGGCCCGCGCGCACCGGGTCCTGCCGGCCCTGCTCGTGGCCGTCACGCCGGGCGAGCGTCCCCGCCTATGTGTTCGGTGGGGTTGGTCAGGGATCTTTTCAGCTCGACCGGACGCCATCGGCGCGGCATTGAGGTCGGGCACGTAGGGGCCGGGTAGAGGATGGCCGGCAGGTCCCAGGCGGCCCGTCCCGGGTGGCCAGGTAGACCAGCAACCGGCTCATGCGGCGGTCAAGGCTCGCCTGGAATGCACCCTGCCTGGGCCCGCACTACTCTACGATCTCCCCGTCTGCACTCATCTGCCAATTGCTGACCCCAACCATCGAAGCGTTCTAGTGAATTTGGGGACCGAATGCTTTGTCGACTTCGTCGAACCAGCGGTCGAGTTCAGCACGGACGTTCGATTGAGACGGTTTTTGAACCGCTTGCACTCGGTTCTCAAGTTTGGCCTGGAGGCTGACCTGTTCGGGTAGCCATTCGGCGTGAAATGCTAGGGAACCGAGAATCCAGTGGCCGTTTTCGACGGTGACGCGCAGCCACAGGGGTGATGCGCGGCGGGCCGGTTTGCCGTCGACGACGGGTTCTACGGTGACGGAGCCGGGTTCTCCGATCTCGCTGTAGACGACGGGCAGGCCGAGCGCCCCGTCGTTGAACGGGCCGCGTGGCGGCTGGCTTCGCCGATGGGGGTGAGCGATCTTTCGGAAGCCTTCCGTGTTGGGCAAGGAGAAGGGGCCGCTGGACACGAAGGCGGGGTCAGGCTTGCGGGAGTGCCGGAAGGTCCGGAGGAAGCCGCCGACTTCGTTGAGCGCATTGGCGACATCGCGTCCTTGCTTCAACCTGTACTGGGCGGTGCGGTACTGGCCGGGCGCGAAGCACGGGTAAGGGGCGGGGCCGTCGAACTCCGGTCCAGGGCCGATCTCCCGCTCGTCCAGCGCCGCGGCCGTGCATTCGAGAACGTCGTGCAGGGCGTCGTCGGCGGTGCCGGAGAACCAGGACGGGTCGAACCGGCCTCCGGGCATGTCGGGTGGGGAGCCGATGGCGAGGGTGCCGAAGCCGCGGCGGCTTCGGGATCCCAGGCCGCCGTAGGTGCACAGGGCCCAGAGGGCGGCGAGGAACAGGTCGGCGTGGGCGGGCTTGCCCAGGTTGCGCACGCGGACGGGCACCGGACCGGGGTCGAGTCTGCGCGCCCATCGCCCGTCCTCATCGGCGTTGATGAGGCCGGGCCCCATGAGGTAGCCCTCGCCGGGCAATGGCTTGTCGGGCGGTTTGCCGACCGTGATCCGGCCTGCGCGCAGCAGGATGCGGGAGGGTCGGGCCGGGCCGAAGTCCTTCGCGGTGCCGAAGACGTCGGTCTCGGCCTCCAGCAGCTTCTCGGCGGAGTTCCCGATGTGGGGTCCGGCGAGGGCCCGCAACCAGTACGCGAGGATTCCGCGCAGGCTGGGAACCGGGAAAGGGATGTCCCTGGGCTCGGTCTTCTGCCCGGGGAACCTGCCGAGGTAGGCGGGCGTGACCGTGCGCAGGTCGAGGTCGTGCCAGGTGAGGTGATCGGGCTTCATGCTGTGGTCCCCCGTCTCCAGCGGACATGGGCGAGTGGTGCGGTGATCGGCTGGTCGTCCCAGAGGATCTGCAGGAACACGCCGACGACGAAACTCCAGGCAGTGGCGGCGAGCACGATCTGCCAGGGGGCCAGTCCGTCCCGTGAGCATCCGGCGGACGTCCACCAGCACGACAGGCGCAGGTCGGTGTTCTGCGGGGCGGAGGTAAAGGCGGGCACAATGGTGCGCAGGCCGATGAGGGAGACCAGGAAGGCGTGCAGGAATCCTGCGATGGCGATTCCGCCGGTGCGCAGCAGCAAGGATCGGCCGCGGACTCCGTGATTGGCGACCTCGGTGAGCAGGTAGCCGACCCCGAGGGCGACCAGCAGCGCGATCGCCTGCCCCAGCAGGGCGGGATCGGCCTTCCACCACCAGTCGGCGGGTAGCGCGCCGAGGGCGAGCAGCCCGACGGCGGACCCGGCGGGCTGGCGCAGCAGCCACGGCCATCCGAGCGGCGGGCCGGCGGCGACGCCGGCGGCGATCACCGCGTAGCCGAGCGTGGCGAGGACGGCGGCGGCCGTGTACCCGTGATACGACCACCCGTGGCAATCGGCGACGGCGATGCCGAAGGCGGCCACCGCCGCGGTCAGGATGGCCGCAGCGGACCACCAGTGCACGGTGCTCCGGCGTCCCTCGGTGGCGCGCACCAGGGCTCGCGATGCGCGCCAGGAGAAGCGGGGCAACAGCAGCCGGGTCACCACGTATCCGCTGATCGCCGAGCGCGGAACGGCGTCTCCGGAGTCGGGGACGGCGGTGCAGGGCGGGGCCGCGTTCGATCCCACATCGACCGTGGCCAGGTCGGCGGCTTCGGTCTCCATGTCCAGGACGGCCAGGGCCGGATAGTCGTCGATTCCGGCCAGAACGGTGAGCCACTGCTCGCGCGCCTGTCGTGCCTGCTGAGCGCGGGAGGGGATCCGTCGGCGTTCGATGTCGGGCGGCAGGCCGGTGACGGTAGGACGGTCCGGTGCCGACAGCAGTTTCCAGCGGGTGCGGGCCAGACGGGCCGCGCCGATCGCGGTGGAGCGGTCGTCGACGCCGGGTACCTGCCGGTCTGCCGCGAGTTCCAGCCACGCGGTGTACAACTCGACGAGCATGCTCCACCGCTGGTGGCTCTGCTCGTTGAGGGCGAAGTGGGAGACGATGGCGCCGGGGTTGTCGGCGAACAGCCGCCAGGCTTGCTGGAGGTCTGCACCCGGGAGGTTCTCGAGGTCGGTGAGCAGGTCTCGCCACCTGTGTACCCGCTCGGCCGAGTCGGCCGCCAGGGCGGCATCGATCACCTGGCGGCGGTGACGGCACAGGGCTTTGGCCAGTGCCCGGACGAGGCAGGTGGCACTCGTGTCCTGGTCGGGGAGGGCGACCAGCTCGGCGAGGTTCACGGGCCCCCGTCGCCGGCGTCGGAGAGCACCGGCCCGCCCAGGACGGCGAGATGGCCATGACCGAACTCCGTCAGCACCGCCCTCCCATCGGGGGTCTCCTTCCACGCCACGCCCCGGTGAGCGCCGCCGACCGGCACCCGTCCCTTCAGCTTGACCGTGGACAGTTCCTCGCGCATCGCGGACAGGTACCCGTCCGGGAAACGCCGCAGATCTATCCGGTCGGGCCCTTTGGCTCCGTCCTCCTCGTCGAAGATGTACCAGGCGGACGTACGCACCGGCTTCCGCGAGTAGATGATCTCGGTCATCGTCAGGGTGTGCAGGAGAGTGATCTTGAAGCCGCCGGTCAGGTGGACCTCAAGCGGCCCGCCCAGGTCGAAGGCTGCGCGCAGCACCTGCCCGATCGCGGCCACGGCGTCGCGCAGGCCGCTGGTCCGGGGAGCGAGCCGGGGTATCCGCACGACGGTGACGCGGCCGCCGGGCAGCCGCTCGGGGAGGTCCAGGGCGGACTCCTCGTCGGCCGGGGCCGAGATGCATCCGATGAGGCCGGTGTCTCCTCCCGCCATGATGTACGCGGTCGTCAGCGCGGCGGCCATGCCCTCGTCGGTGTCGGACGCCAGCAGCACGATCCGGTGCCCGGCGCCGAGCAGGACGGGCGGTGGCTGAGGGCCGCGGACGGCCAGCGTGTTGACCTCGGCACAGACCCGCGGGTTCCAGCCGGGCAGCCGGGAGGCGACCGCCTTCGTCTCCAGCGCATCGGCCCAGGCGGCGACGGCCTCGCCGTCGTCCCTGAGCCGGGCCAGCGGCCACCATGCCTTCTCAGCGTCCGCGAACCGACCGGGCACGACGCCCGGCGGGCAGTAGTCCTGCTTGCGCAGCCCGTCGTGGACGGACCGGCCGCACGGAACGACGTAGGTGGTCACTGCTCCTCCTCCGAAGTGAGCGGGCGAGCCGTGAAGTACCCGTAGCCGGACGCGGTCTTGGCGCCGACACCGAGTTCGCCGACGGCCTCGGCCAGCAGTTCGGCCGCCTGACCGACCAGGTCCGCAGGGCCCGCCAAGTGTGTGACGAACCAGCCCCGCTCCACCCCCAGGAACGGGATCGGCACCGGGTTGACGTGCTCGCCGGGCGGCTCGGGACCGTCACCGGCGGCGCTGCGGTAGCCGCGGGTGTGCGGGGTGAGCACCTGCGAGGTGACCTGGACGCCGTATCGCCAGGGCAGCGCGTCGAAGAACGCCACCCGGCCGCGCACCGAGTCCTCGGCCTCGGGGGCCGCGCCGAAGATCTCGCTGATCCGGGCGGCGGGGAAGCCGAACTGCCGGGCCCATTCCCGTGCGACGCCCTTCAGGGTGCTGCCGGGCAGGATCGGCCAGCCGTAGGTTCCGTGCAGCTCTATCCCGACGTCCCGGACCCCGCCGGCTCCGGTGCCGGTCACAACGGCACTCTCGGCGGCCAGTCCGAGCGTACGGACCGCCGTCGCGCCGTCCTCCAGTGCGGCCAGGGCCGCCGCCCGGCGGCGGGTCACCGCGGCCAGCAGCTTGGCGGACTCACTCGGAGTGTTGCCGGGAGGCGGGCGGGTTCCGACGCGCGGCCCCTGCCCCAGGTTGGTTTCGACGGCCCACCGGTGAACGGGCCCGTCGTCCAGTTCGAACTCCTCGTTCGCGTACGTCAGGTAGGCGGTGCGCAGGAGGACCAGCCGGGCGTTCGCGGTGGACAGCTTCCCCTTCGCTCCTCGCCACAGCTCGCCGACTCCGGCCCTGCCGGGGTGGCGTAGCCCGATCGGGCCGGTGAGCATTTGCTCAGTCATCGGCCCTCGCGTCCTCTCGCTGGTCCTGACGCTTCTTCGCGGAGCGCTCCTGCTCGCCGTCCAGGGCCTCGGCCAGCCGGCGCAGCCAGACGCTGAACTCCTGCAGGCGCAGGGTGACCTGGATGAGGACCACCGGGTCCTCCTGGACCTTCCCGGTAAGCCGGGTCAGGAAGGCCAGGTCTACGGCTTGATCGGCCTCGTCCTCTGGCCAGTCCAGCACCGCGCACGTCTCGGCGCGCAGGGCGGCGCCGACGATGGCGTACGCCCGGCCCAGCGGCTTGTCGCCCTTGCCCTTGGCGGCGTGGAAGGCGAGCGTGGGCAGCGGGCCACTGGTGCGCAGCTGGGCCGGCAGCCTGGCCAGCCGCGTCAGGATCTGGCCGGAGACGATCTGGTTCTCGGACGTGCCGCGGATCTCGGCGAGCACCTTCATGGCGGTCGCGGCCACGTCGACGTCGGCTCGTTGCAATGTCATGCCCCGGCCTCCGCGCCCAACTGCAGGCGGCACCACATCAGGCCCTTGCCGATGCTCTCGTCGCCGCCGACGCGCAGCACCCTGGAATCCAGCACCGCCAGTTCCGCCAGATCCTCCGGACGCCCTTCCAACAACGCCGCCAGCAGTGTCTCGCTGGGCAGGTACTCGCTGTAGAACGGACCGTGCTGGACGGTCTTGGTGGGGTTCCCGTCCTCGTCCTCCGCGCCGAGTTGGACGCGGGCGACGATCGGGGCGCAGTCCCTGCTGACCGCGGCCAGCAACCCATCCGCGCCGCAGCACAGTTCCTTGCCGAGCTTGGTCTTCAGGTAGTCGTCGACGGCCTCGGGCAGAGCGAGTTCGGCCAGGGCCTCAGCGAAGGTTTGCAGCGCGGAGTTGTGCTGGGTCGCCTGGACGTACTGCCCCAGCACGATCTTGTCCCGTCTCGTGCGCGACGTCAGGCAGGTGATGTCGTCAGGGTCCGTTCCGCCCGTCGCCGGAATCTGTACCCCGGCGAGCCCGGCCTTGCGTGCCAGGCGGGAGCGGACCAGCGGCGAGGTGACCCAGCTGAACGTGCCCTCAAGTGTGGGAACGGGGAAGGCCACCAGCTGCGCCTCGTGGACGCGCAGCGACCCGGGTCTGGTGCTACCGCCGCCCCGGGGCGGCCTGGAGCCGAACGTCTTCACCCACCGGGCCTCCGGGAGCCGGTCGCGGAAATGCTCGCGCAGCGCCCCTTTCAGGCTTTCGCCCTTGATGATCGGCAACCCGGTTGCCACCTCGCGCTGGATCGGCAGATCCACCGCCCCGGCCGCGGTGTCGCCGCCCGGATGGATGGGCGTCTCGGCGTACATGAACAGCAGCGCCCGTTGGAGGGTCACGGCGCATCCCACCTTCCGGTGAAGGCGAGCCCGAAGCCCGCGGTGCTCAGCCAGTTCCGGCCGTTGATCAGTTGCTGGTCCAGCGGCTCGTACCGCAGGGACTCGGCGGCATCCGCTGCCGCCGCCTCACTGGGGAACCGCAGGTAGTAGACGCTTCCGGCGGGCACGGCCCACATCAGCAGCCCGTCGCCGACCGACCCGTCGGACCGCCGGGGCGTCGCGGTGGTGACCACCTGGGGACGCCCCACCGCGGCGGCGACCAGAGTGGTGCCGGGCCACCGCGCCAGGTCCGGTCTCCAGCCGCCGCCGGGAAAGATCGCGGGCGTGGCCAGATACAGCAGGAGCCGTCCGCCGTCGAAGCCGCCCGGAGGTTCGGGGACGGTGAGGTCGGGCACCTCGTGCACCTGCGCCCGTTTGCCGCGGCCGCCGAAGTTCACCATCCCCGCCAGAGAATGGTCCGGCCCGCCCAGGCACCGGGCCGCCAAGCCGTGATCACGGGCGAACCGCAGGTGCTCGGCTGCGTACAGCATGCTGTCCTTGGCGGTGCGGTCGTCCTCCCGCGCCAGCCCCACGCGACGTTCGGTGCACCACGGCTCATCGGGGAGCGGCTGCGCCACCGTCCCCCCGTGCAGGTATTCAGTGAGGGCCTGCTCGTCCCACCAGCCTGTGACGGGCTCGCTGTCCTGGCCGCCATCGTCGAGGAGCAGTTCGACCTCGCCGGACAGGTCGTGCTCGGCATCACCCGGATCGACCAGCGACAGCCGCTCGATGCCGCCGTACACCGCGACGGCATCGGCGGGCACCGGCCACCGGCCCTCCCAGCCGTCGCCGGCCCGGCACACCGTGAACGGACCCTGCACATGCGAAGGCAGAGTCCGTCCCCTGGCATCGGACCCGGACGCGGAGCGGGCAGCGCCCGGCGCCGCGCCGTAGGCGGCGCCGATCGCACCCGCCATGGTCGTCGGGGTCGGCGTGACCGTCCTCGACTGGGACTGCGCACCGGCGTCGAAAGCGCGACCATCGCGCACGATCACCGTGTCCAGCGGCTCCAGGACGACCCACCGAACGCGGGCCGACGCCGTCACCAGTCGCTCTCGGCGCTCAGGAACTGGGCCACCAGCGCGGCGCCGGACGGCGGACCCCCGCCGTGCCCCGTCCTCATCAATTCCGGCAACGCCGCGGCGCCCTGCTCGGAAACACCATGCCGGACGGCCCGGCGGGTCAGCTCCATCTTCAGCCACTCCTCGTTCAGGGTGGACAGCTCGTCTCGATCGCGCTCCAGGCCCATCGCCAGCCGCGCCGACAAGGCGCCGCCGCGCATCGAGTCCACGAGGGTCTCCAGGTGCTCCAGGACATCTCCGCCGGACGGGGTGTGCCAGCGCGAGATCCAGGTGGCGCGTTCCCCGCCACGGCGCATGACCGTCACGCCCAGACCGGGCCGATGGTGCTTCTTGGCTTCTCCCAGCAGCTCCTGTGCGGCGGCCACCGCCGACTGGAGCGGGGACGAGACATGGAAGAACACCACGGCCGTGCTCGCCGTCGCGTCCGGCAGCCCGTGAGCCAGCGCCTGCTGGAACGCGCCGTAGGACGCGCGGGCCGCCTTCATCGCGTAAGCGAGGGGCACCAGTGTCAGCAGATCGTCGCCACCCGCATACACCACCCGGCCCAGATGATCCGGCGCCTCTACGGCATCCCGTTGAAGCTCACCCGCCGCCCGTAGCGCCCGTGACACCTTGCCGTGCCAGCCGCGCAACGCATGCCCCAGGTCGGTGCGGCCGAGCGACTCGCCCATATGGTCGGCGTCCTGCGCGATCACCGCCAGATACGCGGACGGCGCCGCCACCGCCGCACGCTCCGCCGCTCTCCGCAGATCCACCGCAGCAGACCTGCCCAATCCGCAGATGTCGCCGTCCGGCTCGGCGGAAAGGCCGTGGTCCAGCCGCAGTGCCTCGGGATCCCAGGTCGCCGGCTCGCACCAGGAGCCCTCCACCGACCGCAGCCACTGCAGGACGGGATCGTCCCGACGGGGTATGCCGGGCAGGTCCCCGCCGCGCCAGCTCACCGTGACCGGCTGGCCCGCATCGCCCGACCGCAGGTCGTCCCGCAGCATCTCAGCCGCATCGTGCAGGTCCTCGACCGCGCGGCGAAGCCCCTCGGACTCGGACGCAGCGGCGATGATCCCCGCCCGGTACGGAGCGGACGCGATCGACCAGGTCGACGGGAAGCGCTCCGCTCCCCGATAGCCGCGCTTGATACGGCCCATCTTCGACAGGTATTCGCCCCGCCGCCCCGGACCCGGCGCCCGCGTCCCGGGCCACCGGCCCGTCAGCGTGCAGACCCGTTGAACGGCGACTGGGGCGAAGGCGAAGTCGCGGGACCGTTTGCGCTGCGCCAGCAACTTCTGGGCCCGGCTCCACTGCCCGGCATAACCGTCGGCCTCCGGCGGGACCGCGACCCACTGGACGTCCGGAAATCCCGTCACTTCGTTCTGTGGGTCGTGTGCGCGCCACGCCTCGCGCGCCGCGTCGGCCATCCTCCTGGCAAGCCCGCCGCCCTCCCCGGGCGGCGCCACGGCGACCACCCGGTTGGGCATGCCGGCCGGATCATCCTCGCCGCCGGGCCCGCCCGTCAACGGGAGAATCAGCCGCCCGTCCGGGACCGCCCCGACGAGGGCGCTCGCCAGCTCCGACATCAACCGGCTGGAGACGAACAGGTCAGCCGTACGGCGTGATTCCCCAACAAAACGCTGCACCCCCGGCAGCGTCACGATCACCAGATCCTGCGGGCCAAAGTCCTCGTCAGAAACAACCGACATACCGTTCCCCCTGCTCAGGCAGCGAACGCCGGAACCTGTGGGCCGTTCGCGGGAGGCCGCCTGCGCTTGCGCAATCCATATCGCCGGCGCGCGCCTGCAGCATCGTCCGCCCTCTACGGCCGCCGCCAAAGCGACCTGCACGCCGGTAGGCTCGGCGCTCGTTCAAGATCAATATGCAGCGCTGGTTGCAGCACGTCCGGACCGGCACCGCATGCACCTGCATGCGTCCCCGCCTTCCACTTCCGTCTTCCATCCCGTTCTGATGGACGAATCGCGCCATGCGCTCCGCCGCAGAGCCTGAAACGTGCAAACCCGTTTCATTCGTTGAACGTCCGTGGAAACCCGGAAATTGCTTCGGTGTTTCTCGGCCCCTTAAACACTTCGCAGTGGAACCCTAATCGATACAACTCGATGCGCCATCGAGAACACGTGAGCGTCGCCTGTCCGGAAGTGGCCTCGCATCGACGATTCAATGTCATATAGCCTCCCCAGAAGTCGCATGGTGGAAGCCGCGCATCGCCTCACGGGAAGCCGATGGGGGCCAGCCTGTGAGAACCGAATCCGACTTCCGGCAACGTCCTGACGCTCCGGCCTGCGGAACTTGGATAGCCGATCACCGGCATGGTTCTCGACCACGCGGAGGATAGGGGCCTGACGATACGGTCGCATGCCCGCGACAGGACTCGTGTCCGGTACCGTCCCTCCCGCAGCAACGACGCCAGCCTTGGCTCGACCGCGCGGCCGAACACCGAGGCCCTGACCCCGCCGGCCCCGGCCATGTCGCTGCCGGCGGCCACCCACGCCCACGCCCGAGGCGTCATGGTGTACGAACCGCACCATGACGACGGCGTCCCGTCCCATTTCCCCGCCGCCCTGCTCAAAGCCACCGACTCGGCAGGCGGGCCGCTCAACATCGACGGCATGGAGAAAACCGACGGCGGCGACCCCACCGCCACCGCGCTCGCACTGGACCTGCAAGCACGCGGAGAAGCATTCTTCGCCCCCGTCCGGAAAACCTGCCAGGAGGACGGCATCGGCAACCTGCTCCGCCTGAGCAGCCGGGTAAGCCGACTGCCCGAGAACACCGAAACCTTCACCGCGGCCATCGAACAGATCTGCCGTACCTGGTTCGAAACGCATCTACCGGACGGCGCCCGCACCGGCCAGCACGCCATCTTCCTCAGCGGCCCGGTAGCCATCGCCGTCGCCCTCGGCGCACGCCTGGCCTCCGCCGACCACGGCCGCTGGACCGCCTACACCTACGACGCCGCCAACAACACCTACGAACGCTTCCCGCCCTCACCCTCCACCTGATCCCGACAAAACGCAGGCCGCAACATATCTACTCCAATTAAAATCCCGAGAAGACTCGGCAGCCCATCAAAGGGTCGCCGAGTCTTTTGCATAATTCGCCACATTTCATCGAGAAAATGAACCGGCAGTTTTGTTGAGCGCTGCGACGGACTTCCCGGACTCGGTGTTCCGGTGCCTTATCAGGTTTCAATCCGATGCGGTTTTGTTGAGCGCTGCGACGACATGACCATTAGTAGTGGTATGTGGACAGTCGCGTTTCAATCCGATGCGGTTTTGTTGAGCGCTGCGACTTGGCTACGCATGGACGGCAGGAGTGCCCTTCGAGTTTCAATCCGATGCGGTTTTGTTGAGTGCTGCGACAGTAGAAGTTCCAATCGAAGGAGGCGCGTGGTTTCAATCCGATGCGGTTTTGTTGAGCGCTGCGACAGTACCTCAGATTATGGGGGCCTGACCTGCGGGTTTGCAAGATCATGCGCCAACCTCCTTGGAAGCGATCTTGGAAAGGCGCTAGAAATGATCTTCGAGGTGAAGTTTGCGCAGGTGGGACCAGCTTCTGGGGGTGTGCGCCAACCTCCTCGCAATTTACAGAATGGTCGAATGACGGTGCGCTGGCCACGTGCGGGAGTGGAACAAGAGGGGGTGTCGGCGTCTTGACGGCTGAGCCGGGCACTACGGCACAACCAGTCGGGAGTGGCTGGCTGGCGTCGGAGGCCTGCCATGCCAATCCGGGCCCGGAACGGCCGTGGTGGCGCAGACGACCTCGCAGCCGACGCCGGTCAGACGCAGTCACGGGTGTGGGACACGCAACTCGCCTACCATGTCGATCACATCGCCCATGGTTCCTTCCGATGCCTTGGCTTCCCGGCAGCTGCCCACGCACCCTCCCAGTTTCCCACGTCGTCCCCAACTCTCATAGCCGTGTGCAGCCCCGAACCGGGGCCGTTGCTACGGAGGGCCCAATCGAGGGCCTGGAAGGGACCTGCGCCGACGGCGAAGAAGCCCTTGATCAGCAACCCGTGTGGGGGCCGATGGGGGGCCGGAGCGGCGCGGGACTGGGCCGGACCCCCGGGCATCCATACGCACTCCTATCTGGATGTACCGGACTCTGGATCATGGAATTGGATCTCGGATCACCCGAACCAGGGGACTGCTAGTGCGGTTTGGGTGCAAGCCCATCCGGGGTTCGAATCCCCGATCCTCCGCCACTTCCTAGCGCCTCCGTCGAGCGGGGCTGATGCGTTCTCAGGTGCTGAGATGAGCCGGTGGATCGGCAGGCCAACGGCATCCGGGGTTGGGAACGACGAACGCGTCCCCGATGATCTTGGGTGTCTAAGCCAGTCGATCAAGACAGGGACGGCGTTCGCGTGTGATCCTCCCCGATCGACGCTCTGGTTCGCCACTGCGAGGGCGTCGTCCTTCCATGTCCCGCCACCGACCTGCCCGGCCTGCCGGCACTGGTGCAGGTGCAGGTGCTGGAGCGCATTCCCGATCCGCGGCGTCGCCGCGGCCGCCGGTACCGGCTCGGCCCCATGCTGGCGTTGTGCCTGGTCGCCGTGCTCAGCGGCGCCACGACCGTGGCCAAGATCGGCAGGATCGCCGCGGAACTGGATGCACGCGTACTCGCCGACCTGGGGCTCCCGGCGACGCGGCCAGTCGTGACCACGCGGCGTCAGAGCCCTTGGCTCACGGCAGCCTCACAGTAGGGTTGGCCGGTGCCCCCGACCCGATTGCCTCGCTGCCTGCCTCACGCTCCCGGGGAGCCGGACCGCGGCGATGGCCGGGTGTATCTCGGAGCGCCGCTGGAGAAGGTGATGTGGCGGCAGTGGCCGGATGGCACGGCCGCGCCGAGCCCGGTCCTGGTAACGGCCATCCGCAGGTTGGCGGCTCTCCCGGAGTCCCTGAAAGTCGAACTCGGCCGCGAACTGCATGGGATCTTCGTGGGCCCGGGCGGGGTGCCGGATCTGGATTCGATGGAGCACCTGCGGGATCGGGTCCTGCCGAGCGGACGCGGTCGCTGGAATGAATCCGCCGGAGCATATATCGCCAGGTTTGTCCTGATAGGCGATCGACCTACCCCGACACCTGATGTCGTGCTTCACGAGCTCGGACACGCCTTCGACCATGTGCGCGGCGGCGGGCAGATGCTCTCTGACGGAGCTTTGTTCGCAGCGGTCTACCAGACCTGCGTACCCGCTCTGACCTTGCCGGTCCACCTGTTGCCCGACGAGTTGGGGCGGCGCGAGTTCTTCGCCGATGCTTTCGCTGCGCTGGGAGCCGGGGCTACTGTGGAGTTGCTCGGTTGGTTGGGCGGCGAGCGCGAGCTCCTGCTCCTGTTGGTGGCCTACTTCCGCCAGCAGTTTCCAGAGTTGAGGCGGTGACAGGTATGAGGGTGACGTTGCTTGCTGACGGCTCGTTGCGTGTGCCCGACGCCGTTGTCGACCCGGAAGCCGGCGGAATCGCGCACACTACCCGCCACGTTGGCCCTGACCATCCAGCCTACGAACAGCTGAGAAGGCTGGCCGTCCCCGAAGGGGCCCAAGAGGAACCCGGCCCGGAGGACTCCACCCGGCAAGCCGAGCTGGACGCGTTCCTGGACGCGCATGCAGACGCGGGCGATTCGATGCTGCGCCTCCTCGAGTGGCAACTCCGGCATCGCCGCGCGAGCTGATACAGCGCACGATGCTGCGCGCTCTGGGCGCGCACCGTCCGGTCAACGTCCACGGATTTCAGCAGGGTGATCTAGGTCGGCCTGGAGTTCCCCTCGCCGTCGCGGCCGGGTTGTAGGCGGCCGCGCGGATGGCGAACGACGCAGTTGTCGTCACTGACGTCCTGTGGGGTCCGGACGGCGTCCGCGCAGGGCCGGAAGGCACGGACGGGCTCGGCGCCTCCTGTCCGGCGTGTACTGGATGTTCGCGCTCTATGACGGCGGGTGGCAAGTGGGCTCTGGTGTCCTCTGGGCCCCAGCGGTCAGCGACCAGTGGGCTGATGGGACTCGCCCGGCCGGGACGGCGGGGTGACCGGGCGAGGGCCGTGGGCCCGGCCCCCCATAAGCGCCCGGCCGGGCGAGTGTCTCAGGGGCAATCGAGGCGATTTCAGTCCGGTGGGAGCTCCTGCGCATGCCCGCCCTGCGCAGGGCCACGTTCGGGATCTGCCTCGTCGTCGCCGGTCTCGGGTGGATCGGCACGGTGATTGCGGGGTATGAGGCCGGCCGAGGCCAGCACTAGCTGGCTGTAGGCGTTCAGGACATCAATGCACAGATCGTCCATCACCGCGCAGAAGTCGTTGAGCTGGCGGCCGAGGTGTCGCTGCTCGTCGTAGGTCAGTTCGCGTCCCAGGTGGGCGGCGAACCATTCATGGTCGAGGTAGGTCACGGCGAGGTTGTAGATGCCTGCCAGTTCCAGGAGCGCGGCGACCGGGTCGCCGCGGAAGAACTCCTGAACCAGATGCGCGACCGCCACGCGCGGGTGCAGGAAGGTCCCTGGGGCCCCCAGCAGAGGAGTGGGCGGGCATTTGAAGGCGCGGCTGCGGGCGCGTAGCAGTTCGTCGATCTCGGCTTTGAAGTACCGCCGGTGGCCGCCGATGGTGCGGGAGGAGTTGAGTCTCCCGTTTTCCGCCCATCGGGTGACGGTCTTGGTGTCGACGTTGAACAGGCGGGCGACCTGCTGGCCGGTGTAGAACTCGTCAGGGTGACGGCCGGTGACGGATGCTCTCTGTGAGCGCCTCTTGCCGGTGGACGCGCGCTGGCCGCCAGTGCTGTCGGCCGGGCTCATCGGCGCTTGTGGCCGACGGCGGCGTCGGCGTCGACCGGCTCACCGGGAACGCCTGGGTGCTCGGGCCTCCACAGCTGCATGGGCACGACTCCGGGTGCCTCATAGATCGTGTTCCGGAGGAACTCTGCGATCTGGGCGGGGGTGCGGAGCGTCATCGGGGTCGCGGTGCCGCTCTCATTCCATAGACGGACGGCCTCGTCGACGCGGGTGCCGGTGACGTGGTTGGTCGTGCCGTGCAACGCCAGGCAGGAGCCGGGCGGGAGCTCCGCGATCAGGCGGTCAACGATGCTGACCGCCTGCCGCTCGGGGATGAAGTCCAGGGTCCTCAGGATCAGGGCGATCGGTCGAGTCCAGTCCAGGAAGCCCTGGGCCTGGTGAAGGATCCGGTCCGGGTCGCGGGGGTCGGCCTTCTGCGACTGGCACAAGCCCAAAGTGGTGGAGGCGAGCAGGGCACGGGTGTGCGCCAAGACCAGCGGGTCGTCGTCGAGGTAGAGGACCCGGGCGGTGGGGTTGAAGCTATGGACGATCTCGTGGGTGGTGTTGGCGGTGGCCACGCCGGCGCCGATGTCGATGAACCGGTCCATGAGGAGGTCGTAGGTCAGGTAGCTCACCGCGCGTGCCGTGAAATGCCGCGCCGCCCGCACCAGGTCTACGACCTCAGGCATGATCTTCTTGAGGTCATCACCCACCTGGCGGTCCACTGGGTGGTGGCCTGTACCGCCGAGCAGGTGGTCCCATACGCGGGCCAGGTGCGGGACTGTCCCGTCGATCTTCTTGCTGGCGGGTCCTTCGCTCAAGGCGTGACGCCTTCCTGTGAGTGGGTTGATGGAGCAGCGGCCCGGGACATCCCGCAGGTCCCCGCCTTCAGCCCTCTTGGCGGCCGCGCGTGCTCGGCTCGTCCGGCCGGCCTTGGGCCTCGGGTGTCAGGAGAAGACTCGCGGCCGGCCTCCGA
Organism: Actinomadura sp. NPDC023710; assembly: GCF_040639875.1. Classification (NCBI taxonomy): domain Bacteria; kingdom Bacillati; phylum Actinomycetota; class Actinomycetes; order Streptosporangiales; family Thermomonosporaceae; genus Actinomadura; species Actinomadura sp. NPDC023710. The sequence goes on along the minus strand of NZ_JBFAGB010000048.1, from coordinate 50,373 downwards.
TGGTGATGTCGGCGCAGACGGGCCTGTTGTTGGACAGGGGTTGGGCTTCTTGGACGACCTCGTATCGGGTCACCCACCCGGGTGGGAGATTGGTGTGGATCCGGTCGCTCCGGTACGACAGCGGGTCCAGTGCGTGGTGGCCCACGGTCGGTCTGTCATCGTGGGCTGCGCCGATGTCGACCAGGCCGGCGGCGTCGAGTTCCTTGGCGGGGCGGTAGTCGAGGTGGCGGGCGACGGTCGCGGCGTCCACGCCGGTGGTGTCCGGGTCGTCGCCGAGCGCAGGCGCGCTGAAGGCCGCGGCGTAGATGACGGGGAGGTGCCGGAACGCGTTCATCATCTCGGCCTCGGCGAGCCGCATGGTCGGGCTGGCCGAGGGTGCATGTCCGACCATGAAGTGCAGGCGGGACGGGTGGCAGGGCACTTCCAGTTCAATGTCGGCGTGAGCGTGCACCCAAGGCGGTCCGAACAGGGAGCGTTTCCTGGTGACCGAAAGACGGTCGTTCTCGCGGACGAGGACGACGATGTTGTGGCCGTAGAACGGCGAGGGGGCGATGTTCCAGCTGGTCATGCCGAGCTCCCGCGCGACATCCTGCACCCGTTGTTTCCGGTGCTCGCCCCATGTCGCCCCCTGCAGCCCGAGAAGGTCGACCTTGAGGGTCTTGAGCAGGGAGATCTGCTGGGTCAGCCTGGAGTCGTCCTCACCGTCGGGTCCAGCGCCGTTGAGGTTGTAGGTGGCCACGCGGAGGGTGAAGGAATCAGGCCTCATGATTGGTGTCCTTTGCGATTCCGGAGGATGTTCGATGGCCTGCGACCGCGCCGCAGCGCGGTACCGCCGGCGGGTTCGCGGACCGCGAGTCTGGAGGTCAGGACCGCCGCTATCAGGCCGATCAGGAGGTGCAGGGCGGCGTCGAGTTCGTAGAGAGCGGTGCCAGGCCCGGAGGCGGCGGGTCTGGGCTTTGTGCCGAGCTTGCGGAGCACGGTGCCCTCGGTGAGGAAGTCGGTGTGCCCGGTCCAGGCCGCCAGCTCTTCCAGGAATCTGCGGCGATCGATCACTGCGTGGGTGCCGCCGTTGACCACCGCGCCGGCCAGCAGCGCAGTGACCGGGATCCGGTAGCCCAGCGACCGCAGCACGATCGCCGCGGCGGCTACTTGTGCGCCGGTGTAGGTCAGGGCGTGGCGGGCGGCGGCCCGGCGCCCGAGCTGGCTGACCGTCAGGGCTTTGGTGTCTGGGCCGCGCGCGACGATCGTCTGTCCGTGCTTCTCCTTGGCGATGGAGTCGTCGCGCCGTTGCAGCCACAGATCGCAGAAGGGATGCAGGGCGATGAACACGACCGCCGCCGCCGCGAACACCCCCATCCTCTCCGCCGTCGGTCCCGCTACCGCTGACGCCGACTCGCCAGGGATCGACGTTCGGACGGTTTTCTTGATCATCAAAAACGTCGCCGTAGCAGCCGTCACCCCCCGTTCCCGCCGCCGGCCGTGCGGGTTCCGCCGCCTCACGCCGTGGCTCCAGCCGAGGGCTCGGCCAGGCCCCGGATGAGCAGGGCTGTGGGATGGCCGCGGGGCAGATCTTTGGTCAGGGGTATGGCGATGTCGAGCGTGCGGGCGGCGACGCCGCGGTCGCCGGTTTGGGTGTGAGCGGCGGCGGTCAGGTAGTGCAGACGGGCCTTGTCGGGGACTGACCAGCCGGAGAACTGCTGCTTGGCCTGGGCGAGGTGCTCCAGGACTCCGGCGGGATCCTCGGCGTCGAGCGCCAGCTGCGCACGGTCCAGGGAAAGGTGGGCGCGCAGATAGGGCTCGTCGTACTCGATGAAGACCCGTTCGGCGGCCTGAAGGTGTTCTTCGGCTTCGTCGTCCCGACCCAGCTTGGCCAGCGCGATGCCGAGATGGCGTTCCAGCAGACCGCGGCCACGCGAGTGCGGCGCCGCTGCGACCCGGTGCAGGGCGAGTCCGTGCTGCAGGACCTCCAGTGCCTTCTGGGGCTGGTTCAGGCGGAGCAGGGCCGCGCCTTGGTCCTTGGCGGCGGCGGCTTGGGTCAGGGTGTCGCCGGCTTCCAGGGCCCGGCGTTCGGCCTGTGCGTGGTGGTCGAGGGCGCGCTTGGGGTGGCCGCAGTGCCGGTCCAGCAGCCCGGCGAAGGCGTGATAGAGGGTCAGCGCGCCGGGGTCTTTGACGTAGTGGGCGCTGTTCTCTCCCACGTTGCAGACCTTCCGCCAGGCGCGGTAGTTGTGCTGGCGGGTCAGGTAGCCCCACAGTGCATCGAGGAACTGCCAGGCCAGCTGGTGCAGGCCGGTTTCGGCGGCCTGGGCTTGGGCGGCGACCAGCGTCGGCATCCAGGTGTGCAGAAGCTCAACCGCCTGGTCCGCGGTGTCGACCGCCGGCGGATGTTCGGGAAGCCAGGTGAAAACGGGGGCGTAGCGGAGGCGGTCTGGGGTGATCAGCCGGTCAAGGTTTGCAGCCCAGAGCAGGTAGTGGCGGACGGTGCGGGCCACGATGCCCACGCGCTCGGCCTTCGGGATCTCGTCGAGCAGGGTGCGGGCGTAGGCGAGCACGCGACTCGGCATCCGCCACTGGTCGGTCCCGGGGTCGTGTTCCAGGACCCCTGCGGCCTGGAGTTGACCCAGGGTGGTGCCGGTGGCCAGTGGGTCGGCCTGCAGCGCGGCCGCCGCCGCGTCGGCGCTGAAAAACGGGCCGCGCGGCAGCGCCAGAACCCGACAGGCGTGCTGCAGGTGCTCGGGCTGAGCCGCGTAGGCGGGTGGGATCACATCACTCAAGATCGTTTTCTCCAAGGTCGTGGGTGGGCCAACGGTTGATCAAGGAGGGCTTTGGCACTAGCTGGGCCGAGTGAGCCGGGTCGAATGCTGAGAGTCGAGTGGCTGCTGATTCGCCGTGGGCCGTAGGGAACGCCCGCACCGCCGCCGTTGCCCTGAGAGTCAGAAGGTGGATGACCAGGGAGGCGGCTCCGGCCGCTGGTTAATCAGCTGCTTTCCGGCCGCGCGGTCCGGCTCGGTGCGTCCCGACGTCAGTAGGTGCCCGACCGTTCTCATCGCCTTCTCGCCGTGCGTGAGATGCGCAAGTGCGCTGTCCAATGCGGGCAGGTCGAGTGTGCGCGCTTGCCTATCCCGGGCCTGCGTTGTCTGCGCGACCGCGACCGCGATGAAGCCGTGGAACACATGTGCCGTGAACGTCAGCGGCTCCAGCGCCCTGGCGATCTCCGCCAGCGCTGCCGCGACGGGGTAGCTGCCGCGCCCTACCAGGTCTGCCAGGTCTGCCAGGGAGTCCAGAGCCAGGCTCAGACTGGTCTGACCAGCCCCGGCGCCGGAGACGGCGCGGACGGGTTTTTCAGGCATACGCTCTCAGCTCTCCGGTGAGGATGCGGGGCAGGTCGCCGATCCGGGCGATCAACCGGGCGCGTGGAGGGAGGTGTGCAGGGGCCGCAAGCGGCCCAAGCAGGACGGCGCGGATGCCCAGTAGCGCAGGAGCGCGGACGTCGGTGTCGATGTTGTTGCCGCACACCAGCAGCGCGCTCGGAGCGACATCGAGCTCGTCCAGGACGTAGGGGTAGAAGCCCGGGTGAGTCTTGTCGAGGCCGAGCTCGTGGCTGAGGTAGACGCGGTCGGCAAACAGCTCATCGAGCCCGGCCGCTTTCAGCGCCCGGCGCCGGTCTTGGCCGGGGACGGTGTTGGACACCAGCGCCAAGACCAAACCGGCCGCGTGCAGCTCCCGCACCGCAGCCCGCGCGGCCTCGGCGACCGGCCGCATCCCCAGCACCGGATCAACAGGATCCCCGCAGCTGGTCAGAGTGAGGCCGTAGTCCAAGGCGACGTGGGTGATCGCCCCGCCGTAGCGGCGCGCGATCCAGGCGTCGTCAGGCAGCGTCATCCGCGCCACCGCCGAGCGGTCGCAGGCGGCGCCGCCAGCCAGGCATGAAGCCCGGACAGGATAAGCCCGACGCACGTCAGCGCGCTCTGGCGCAGAACGTCCAGGGCGTGGTGGTCCAGGGCGTGGTGAGTCAGGGCGTGGGCGAGGGCAGGGTTGAGGAACGGGCCGAGTTGGAGAGCGTGGACCAGCTGATTCATGGGATCCCGGTTCCTGCGGCTCCGTTGTCGTTGTCGATTGCGCGGCTAGCGGGCGGGATAGGAGCACCGGGGATGTCGATGCTGACGCTCACCCGCCGGTGGTCGGAGTCGGGGTCCGTCGGGTCGCGGAATGTGTGGACCTTGTAGCTTTCAGGCACGTAGTAGGGGACAAGCGACTCGTTGAACAGGAAGGCGTCGAAAACGAGGGGCCGTCGCCCGTTGGGTTTGGCGCCCTGGGTCGGGGTGTAGTCGCCGGCGAGCTCGGCGACATGGTGGAACCCCAGCCCGCCCACGCGCTTTTTGCGGATCCGGCTCCAGTGCCCGCACAGGTAGTCCATGGCGCGGCTGTCGTATTTGTAGCGCCCGGTCCAGTCGCGCCCGCTCCGCCACAGAATCCGGAACGCGAGCTGGCGCGGGTTGTGAACGCCAGGGGTGTTCAGGTCTTTCGGCGCGAAGTGCGGTCCGGAGGGAACCTGGTTGAAGTCGCCGATGAGCGCGGTCGGGATTGTCGGGTCGGCCCACCGGCCGAACGTGCGCGCGTCGGCCAGGCGCCCGTCGCCGCTGTGGATGTCGCCGTGCCAGGCCACGATGCGGAAGGGGGCGTCGCTGCCGGGCAGCGTGAAGAACATCGTGTTGCGGTTCCGGGAGGCGAAGTCGGGCAGCCGGTGGTTGTAGAAGCGGCGGACCTGCACGGCGTCGGTGGTGTAGATGACGGGCGCGAACATGCCGCCCTCGCGCGGGAGGGAGCAGGGGTGCGGGTGGTAGGCGGGCCCGCCGGCCGCGCGCATCGCAGCCGCCGCCTCGAGCGCGCCCTCCATGCCGTTGAGCTCGTAGCGGTCGCCCTCCCCGAGCACCAGGACGTTGGGCCAGTCCCCGTCGTGGAACATCCCCACGACCCGCCCGAAGTCGTAGCCAGCCCCGTCCCCGCTGTAGGGCGAGAATCCGGGGGAGGTGTCCCTGCCGCCGTGCTCGACGTTGACGTAACTGAGCCGAAGGTTCGGCATCGCGGGGGCTGGTCCTTTCACGTCGCGCCCATCGGGGCGGGTGCGGGCTCGGCAATGAACTGGCTGAGGGAGAGGACCGAGGTGGTCGGGTTGGTGCTGGGGGCGCGGCGCATGGTGGTGGACGGGAGTTCGCCGTACCGGTCGCGGTAGTGCGCGGTGAATCGGCTGCGGCCGGGGTAGCCGACCCGGGCGGCGATGTCGGCGACGCGCACCTGACCGGGCAGGGCGATCAGCAACTCCGTGCGGGCCTGGTGAAGCCGGACGTTCCGGATCAGCTGGGTCGGTGTGAGACCAAGGTGGGCTACGCACAGCGCCCAGAGGTGGCGCGCGCCGACCTGTGCCGCGTTGGCCATCGCTGGAACCCCGACGTCCGCGTCCCGGTAATGATCAAGCAGCCACGCCACGGCCCGGACGAGGGGATAGGGCAGAGCGCGCCCGTCGGCGTGTGGGGCACGGCATCCGCACAGCGGGCACCGGGGCTGGACGCCGGTCACAGGGCCCTTCCTTCCGGCCGGAGGAGGGGCCGTCTGGGTCGCGGGCGACACCGCGCAGACGGGGTCAGGGGCTGGGCGGGTTGCCTCGGCGCTGGCAGGGCGAGGGTTGTGGACGCGAGCTGGCCGGGGTGCGGCGCAGCGGCGAAGGTGAGTTCGGCCCAGACGATCCGATGGTCGGACAGGTGGTCACCGGTATCCACGACGCCGTAGTCGGTGATCAGGGCGGGGGGCAGGGTGGCGCAGATTCGGTCGGCGCGGTAGGCGAGTTTGTCCTCCAGGTGCCCCACGGTCGGGGTGCGGTCTCGGCATAGGTGGCCGATGTCGTGGAAACCGGCGGCGGCGAGTTCCTGCGCTGGCGCCTTGATGAGCTTCTTGCTGGTCTTGTACGGGGGGAGTCCGGTGGTGTCGGGGTCGTCATCGGTGGCCGCGGCGTTGAAATCGGCGACGTAGATCACGGGCTGGCCGCTGTGGACGGTGACCATCTCGGCTTCGAGCAGGCGCGTTCCCGGCGAGCTGGGGGCGGAGTGGCCGACCAGGAAATGCGCGGGGACGGAAAAGCCCTCGATGCGGAGCTTGACGTTGGTGAGGCCATGAACGAACGGCGGACCGGTCAGATGCGTAACGTTTTCGTAGTCGAGGTGGTCGCTGACTTTGACGAAGGCCGCCAGGTCGCAGCCGTAGAAGTTCGAGGGGCCCACGAACCGCCAGGGCATATCGAGTTCGTCGGCGACGAAGTCGGCCAGGCTGCGGGAGTGCGGCCCCCAGGTCGCTTCCTGCAGGCCCAGCAGATCCAGGTCGAGCCGCTTCAGCAGTGCGACCTGCTCACGCAGCCGGGAGAAGTCGGGGTCGTCCTGGTTCCGGTGGCCGCCCGGGTCGTCCAGGCTGCCCAGGCCCCCTTCGAACAGGTTGTAACTGCCCACGCGGATCGTGAAGGACTCGTCAGACATGGCTGGCCCCTTTTTCAGAAGAGGGGTGGAGGGGTTCGCCGTGCCGGGGCGTGACCCACCGTGCGTCGGGCAAGGTCATCCGCGCCGTCCCCGGGCCGCCCGCACCTGGAGCTGCACGGTGATCGCGGTGCCCCACAGCATCATCAGCAGCATCCCGGCAGCGGCGTTGTCGGCGGCGGTCTGCCGGAAGTGGGCTCGGGCTTGTTCTGGACCGCGCGCGGCGAGGGTTTCTACCAGTTCCCGGGCGGCCCGGGCGTTGGCGCGGTGGTCGCGGCGGGCTTGGATCATGCTCTGTTCGGTCATTCCGGGCGTTGTCCGGCGGGCTCGCGTGACCCCCGTGCGTTCGTCAGGCACAAACCGGCCCACGTCAGGTAGTCCTTCGCCGGTGACCGCGTCCAGCGCGCGGCACCCGCGGTGGATGGACTCGGCGAACACCTCGGCCATCACGGGGCCGGTGCGGGCAAGGTCGGACCGGGCTCGCATGGCAGCGAAGGCCTCATACCCCTCAAAGCGATCATCGAGGCTGGCGGTGATGATCTGCTGGCATCGGGCGCGGATGCCGCGCCCGCTCGTTGCCTGAGGTCTGGCCATGCATGGCTCCCGTTCCAAGGGACTGCGTGGATTTCGGTGGGGGTTGCGCGGTGCACGGTCGACAGCGAAGGCCGCGGCCGCGCACCGCGAACGGGGGCGGTCTTGTGAGGGTGGCCGGGGGCCGCTGATGCTCCGCCCTCGGCGGGGACGGGGGTTAAGCGCGGCGGGCGATGCGGGCGGCGAGGCGGATGTGAGGGCGCCAGGACCGCGACCGTTGCCGTGCTGAGGCGGGACAGGCCAGTGGATGCAGGGCGGACGGCCCGTAGCATCGTCCAGAACTGCCGGGCGGCGTCAGGGCCGGTGGTCCGGGCGGCGATGTCGGCGGCGAACTCGTTGGTCCAGCGCAGGAGCAGGGTCGCGCCCCAGAGCGCTGGGGCGGCGGTCAGCAGGGTGGGCCAGGGCAGCATCAGCCCCAGAACCGCCCAGCCGCCCAGGCTGACCAGTTGGAGCAGGAGGAAGACCTGCAGCCAGGGGCGGCGGACGTGGTTGGTCTCGTGTGCCAGGACGTAGGCCAGTGCGGCGGGCTGGTCCAGGAGCCGGTCGCCGACCACGATGACCGGGTGCCGCCGGTTGGGCAGCACCGCGGCGTTGAACCGCGAGCGCGCGCAGTCGCAGCCGGCGGTGTCCAGGGTGCACCGGTGGCCAGGTAGCTGGTCGGGGCGGTACACGTGGACGCTGGCGGCGGCGGGGAAACGCCGCAGTACCTGATGCTGGGCGTGGGTCAGGGCCGCGCGTGCGTCGGGGTCCAGGCCGGCGATGAGTTGCTGCTCGTAGTCGTCGGCGGTGGCCCAGTCCACACCGCGCAGCAAGCCGACGCGAAAGATCATGCAGACGGCCAGGACTGCCCAGGCGCCGACCAGGGCGGTCAGGGCGCCGGTCACCGCGGCGGCCCACATCGGGGACAGCAGCATTCGGCATGCGCCGCCCAGCACGGCACCGCCGGCCAGGTGCAGGGCGGGGATGAGCCAGGCCTTGTGCTTGCCTGCTTTGTAACCGTTCTTGGCGACGTACTTGGCGTGCATCGCGTGCATCGCCTCGGCGAAGCTTCGCTGCCCCGGGGAGGTCTGTACTGGTGCGGCGGCTGAGGTGGTGTCGGTCACTTCTCGGCTTCCGTGTCGATGAATCGGTTCCGTGCTTCAAGCGAGGCCGGATTCGGGGGCGCCCTTCCCGCCCATCTCGGGTCGGAAGGACGCGAGAGGCTGCCGAGTGCCACACAGCAAGCCCCTCGGCTTCGAGGGTGCGGGCGGACCAAGCCGACCGGCGGTCGTCCAGCAGGCCCGCAGCACACCGGACGCAAGGAGCCGCCCGCGGCCGCGCTCACCGCCGCCCCCGAATCTGCCGCCGGACCCAGCAACTCAGCGGGCAGCGGAACCGCAGCACCGCGCGAGCCACGGCCACGATCGGCACCAGCACACGGGCCCGTACCTGGGAGGCGAGGCCGATGCGCGGACGCGATCGGTTCCCGTGCCGGCACGTCAGGTCGGGGACCGGGTCATACAAGCGGCCGAGTTGTGTCCGGTCGGCCGATTCACCGAAATGCACTGGTGACTGCTCCTGGACGGCGGGCGGGGTTCTGTGAGGTATCGGTGGAGTTCATGGGAGTTCCGTTACGGCCTGGCCCGCGCAGCGGCCCAGGCCGTAACTGGCAACAAGCACGCCACCGCGGGCGGAGGCATAGTGCGAGCTTCAGCGTGAACGGCTAGAGCGACCGGACGCTGTCCAGCAGTGATCGCAGCGCCCTCGGGTCGAAGCGAAGCACTGCGCCCTGCGGGTCCTTGGAATCGCGGACCGCGTACCCTTCTTCACCGACCGCAGCAACCTCGACGCAGAACTCTTTCTCGTGCTGCGAGCCCTGCGAGTGCCCGCTTTTTCTCCACCGCGCGCCCGGGAAGTCCGGGTGCGGCCCCTGTCGGGTTTCCATCAGGTCCTTCCTTTCTCTGCTTCTTGATTCGTGAGTGGCGGTCTTAGCCGCCTTCGGTGAGCGGAGTCATTTCGCTCACCGAAGATTTCAATGCCGTTTTGGTCTGCAAACGAGATTAGGCGGCGTGCTCTTTTCGGTTGGCCGGGTCGGTCGGAGGCCGCAGCGCGGTCCGGTGCGCCAATTGCAGGGAGTACTGCGGGCGGTCGAGTCCGGCGGCGTGCTCGCCCAGCCGCAGGCGTTGGATGTCGTTGGTGCCGGCGGGCGGGGCGAGACACCGTGCGTCCTGGGTGAGCAGCCCGATGCGGCGGTCGGTTCGGAGTCCAGCCGCGCCGTGGGTGTCCATCGCGTCGCCGGCCGAGCCCAGGGTGGTGGTGACGGCTTCGAACTTGGCGTGGATCAGCTGCTGGTCGCAGGGCTTGCCCTGGTCGAGCAGGTCCGCGGCGGTGTAGGCGATGGTGCGGGCGGTCATCAGCCGGGCGTTCATCGCCCCGAGCCGCTGCCCGATGACGGGAAGGTCGGCCAGCGGGGCGCCGTAGCGGGAGCACGCCTTGGCGTAGGTGACGGTGTCGTCGAAGATCGCCTGCTGGGCGCCGAGCAGGACACCCGTCAGGCACAGCCGGCCGGCCAGGATGGACGCGGCGTAGGCGACGTCCTTGCCGTCGCCCTCCTGACCGATCATGTTCGCGGCCGGCACCCGGACTCCGTCGAAGATCACGTCACCGAAGGAAAAGCCGTGCAGGCCGATCGCAGTCTGGTAAGGGGCGAGTTGGACGCCGGGCCTGTCGGCTTCGACCAGGAACGCCGACAGTTTCCGGCTTCCGGCCGAGTCGGGACCGGTGCGGACCACCACGCAATGCACATCGCCGATGTGGCTGTTGCCGACGAACGCCTTGCCGCCGTCGATGATGTAGTGGTCGCCGTCGCGGCGGCCGGTGGACTGCATCCCCAGCACGTGCCCGCCGGACTTGTGCTCGGTGACCGCGATCGTCGGCAGGCACTCGCCTGCGGCGACCTGCGGCATCCAGGTCCGCAGCAGGTCATCGCTGCCGTAGTGCAGGAACGTCGCCGCGCCGAGCTGGGACGCCTGCAGCGCCGCGCCCATCGCGGGACTGACCTGGGAGATCCTCTCCAACAGGAGCGTCTTGGCAGCGTGGCCGAGGCCCATTCCGCCGCATTCGGCGGGGATGGCCACCGTCATCCAGCCCAGCCGGGCCATCTTCCGGACGATCTCCTCCTCCACCTCGCCGGGGTGGGCCTGCAGCCGGTCGAGGTGGGGCTTGATCTCGGCGAGCGCGAACTCGCGGGCCTGGTCGCCCAGGCCCCACTGGTCGTCGATCTCGGACACGCAGATCCCCTTTCAGTTTCGCGGGGCGGTGCCGGACGGTGGGGTCCGGCAGGAGGTCATCGCCTGGCTACGGTCGGTCCGTCGAGGGCAGGATTTGGGTCATCACGGTTGGACCGGTGGCTGAAGTCGCGTCGTCGGCTGGAGGGCCCAATTCGGGGACTGTGGTGCGCTGCTCGATGAGCTGCATCAGGCGGGCGCCGCCTGCCTTGATGAGGGCGAGGGCTGCGTCTTCGGTCTCTTCGGGCAGCTGGTGATCGCCGATGACGCACAGGGTGCCGAACGCGATCCCAGTGTCCTGGTGGATCAGCGGGGTTCCGGCGTAGGTGCGGATGCCGATGGCGTCGACGACGTGGTTGCTGGCGAAGCGGGGCGCGGCGAGCACGTCCGACAGGACCAGGGGCAGGCCCCGGTCGATGACGGCCGGGCAGTAGCCGTGGTCGCGGCTCATGGTCCGGCCCACCGGGCGTTTGCCGGGCGGGTTGTGCAGCCCGACGAACACCTGCTCCTGGCCGATCAGGTTGACCATCGCATACAAGCCCTGGGCGACCCGGCCGAGTGCGGCGGCGAACCCCTGCGACACGTCGGTGGCGAAGGCGTCGAATTCCTCTTCCTGCTCCAGGCTGTCAAGGCCCAGGCCGGTCAGCAGTCCGGTTCGCCGGCGGATCGCGGCGTCCTGCACGGCACGGTCGGGGGCGTGCAATCGGAGGTAGGTGTCGTAGTTCGCCTGCACGGGGGTGCTCTCTTGGGTCACGGGTGGACTGCCTGCCCTTCGACCGGTCGTCCGGGCTGGTGCAGAGGGTCTGGCGGGGATGTGCGGAGGATGGTCAGGGCGTGCTGGACCAGGGTGATCAGCACGGTGCGGGTCAAGGTGAACTCGCGCGCGTCGCAGGCCACCACGGGGACCTGCGCAGGCAGTTCCAGAGCGTCGCGGACTTGGCCGGTGGTGTAGCGGCGGGCGCCGTCGAACTGGTTCACTGCCACCACGAACGGCGTGCCGCGTTTCTCGAAGTAGTCGATGCTGGGGAAGCTGTCGGCCAGGCGGCGGGTGTCGGCCAGCACCACCGCGCCGATCGCGCCGCGGGCCAGGCCGTCCCACAGGAACTGGAACCGCTGCTGCCCGGGCGTGCCGAACAGGTAGAGCACGACAGGTGTCGGGCCGGTGAGCGTCCGGCGACCGAAGTCCAGCGACACCGTGGTGGTCGACTTGCCATGCACGCCGTCCAGGGAATCGATCGGTTCTCCGGCCTCGGTCAGGAGTTCATCGGTGGTCAGAGGCGGGATTTCGCTGATCGAGCCGATCAGCGTGGTCTTCCCGGCCCCGAAACCTCCGGCGATGACGATCTTGAAGGATGAGAGCGCGGGCATGTCCGGTGCGGGGCGGGTAGTGGCCGTTGTCACGAGGCGTCCAGGGCTTGCAGGCCGGCGAGCACGTCTTCCAGCACTTGGCGGTGGTGGGCGTGGGTGAAGTCGGCGTTGGACTGGGTGGCCAGCGCGCCGTGGTCGATCAGGTCGGACACGATGATCTTGGCGATCAGGGTGGGTTGTTTGATGGTGGCCGCGACTTCGGCGAGTGTGCGCTGCTGCTCGCGGCATAGTTGCAGCGCTTGGACGGCCTCCGGCTGAAGCGTGTCGGCGAGCACGGGGTGGTGGGTGGCGGTCAGCACGGTGTCTCTGTCCATGCCGTGGCGGGCGTGGGTGCGGTTTCCGGTGACCATGTAGGGCCGCAGCACGTCGGGACGCTCCTGGGTGATCCATGCCTGGCCGGGTGGTTCACCCTTCATCGCCGGCCCCATGCGTCGGTGCCACCGGTGGGGAAGCTGCCGGACGAGTTGACGGACGGGCTCGTGCGCGTCGCGGCACCCAGGTGCGGGGCGACACTGGCGATCAGCTTGGTCATCTCGGAGCCGACCATGCGCGGGTCGGCGTCTCGTGCGGCCACCACGGTCAGCAGGCTCGGCTGGGCGGCGGTGTCGGGCCCCTCGCCCTGCTGGGTGTTCATAACGAACAGGGTCTTGTGCGCCAGCTGGACGATCACGAGCTGGACGTCGCCGCCGGCCGGGTCGGTGATGTTCCCCCCGGCCTTGCCCGCGGAGTGCTGGCTCGTCGCGACCGCGGCAAATTGATCGTCCTGGGGCGGCGTCAGGCCGGCGGAGGCCAGCGCCAGCCCGTCGAGGGTTCCCAGCACCGCCGCGTGGACGCCGGGCAATTCCTCGACAAAAGCGACCAGCAGCCACCCCAGTTCACCGGTCCCGCCATGCGGCGCGGGCGAGGTGATAGGGCGCAGGGGAGAAGGCATTGTCGTCTCGTCTCTTTCTGGGCTGAGCGGCAGACGCGGCCGGGGACGCGTCCGGGGCGATCGGCAGGAGCGGTCAGTTCGCAGACGGACCGGCCGGTGGTTCGGGACCGCCGTCTGGAGGCGACTCCTCGCGGGTGTGGTCGGTGCCGCAGTGCCCGATCGGGGCATGGACGCCTTGCACGAAGGCGGCCGCTGCCCCGACGTCTGGGCCGGTGGGTGTGCTGCCGGGCGATACGGCGAGGTCCGGGTCACTGACCGCCCTGTGTCGGTCTGCTGTTCGGTGTGCACCGCGCCGCCGGGGGAGCGGCGGTGGGCCGCCCGCCGCCGGTTCCGTCGACGGCCCCGTGTTCGGGAGCACGGTTACGGCTCCGGGGGCGGAACCGGCGGGGGGCGACGTGCTAGCGGCTCCAACCGGCTCGATGGGCTTGGCCGGCATAGCGAGTTCTGGGAGCGCCGGGAGCGGGGGCCACGGCCCCCTCAGCGACTCGACCACAGGTTCGGAAACGTCCGAGGTCGCCAGCGCAGGTAGTGGGGCGGCAGGTACTGGCAGGCGCGGCTCCAGCAGCAGCGCTCCCGGCAGTTCAACCACGGCCTGCGTCCCACCTCCGAGGCGCGGGTGCAGCTCGACTCGCACACCGTGACGTTCGGCGAGTATCGCCACCACCAGCAGCCCGATCGGGCCTTTGACGATCTGCTCGTGCAGGTCGACCGAGTCCGGCTCGGCGAGCAACCGGTTCAGCGCCACGAGTTGAGCCGACGGCATCGGAAGCTGCCCGCAGTCAGCGATCTCGATCCTCAGCCCCGCTGACAGCGGATTCTCGGTCGACGCTACGGTCACCAGCGCATCGGTGTCGCGGGCAGAGAACCGGGTCGCGTTCTCGATCAGCTCCGCCAGGAGCAGACCAATCTCTGGTGCGACATCCCCCGACAGCGCCACCTCGGGCCCCAGTGACGGGAACCGCACTCGCGGGAAGTCCTTGACCTGCGAGCCCGCCTCCCGGAGCACTCGCGTCAACAGCAGCGGCTCCGGCAACGCCCGCGCCCTGACCCCGGCGAGCACAGCGATCCGCTCCAGACCCCGAAGAGTCCGCATCCCCAGGTGATCGATCCCGAACAGACCGCGCAGCAGCGACGGGTCCTCGACCTTCTTCTGCAGGCCATCGAGCACTTCCACCTGCTGGTACACCAGCTTGTGCAGCGGTCGGCCGATACTGCCGAGCACCTCCCGCAGCCACGCCTCGTCCCGTCGCGTCAACGCCTGCGCCAGGCCGCCGTCCTCCGCCCGGCGGCGCAGGTCCGCGTCGATCACCGCAGCGATCCGGTCGGCGGTGTCGTCGTAGGCCGCCGCCGGGCTGAACGGCTGAAACCAGCACGCTCCGACATGCTCATGCCCGGAGTAGGGCCGCGGCCAATGCCAGAGCAACTCGCCCCGGCTACGGGAGGGCAGCAGCACCACCAGCCGGCCCGCGTACGGGTGGACGTCCACGCGCCGCGCGGCGACCGCCATCGCCGTGGGCTCTCCCCGGTGTGGTTCACCCGAGGCGCGCAACCCTCGAGAGGTGAGACGGCTGGCCAGCTCACGCGCATGCTCACGAGCCTGGATGGGTGGCTGCTCGAACGTGGCCGGTGCCAGCAGGGGGGAGCGGGGAAACATCATCGCATTGCTCCGAGGGTCGTACCGAGCGCCGCAGCCGGGCGACGAACCTGAACGCTGTCGGCCGCCCGAGCCAAGCGAACCCGGTCAAGGGGCCGCAGCAGCGGTCTGCTCGGGCGGGAGGGCCTGTTATTGAACAGCGTCACCTGCATCGCGGCCTCCGCTGTGGTCGCGGACCGCGGATCCGGCCGACGCCGCACCACAAGTCCATGAACGGTGAGGCCGTCAGCAGGGACGGGTCTGGGCGCCAGAGCGGGGCCGGCACCACACCTGGCCGGACCAGTTCAGTACCGCCGAGCAGGGCCTGGATCGCACCGGGAGAACGGACGCCCAACAGCCCGGGGAACCACCCCTCGCGCAGAGCGTCCAAACTGGTGAGGCCGTGCCCCGAGATGTCGGTGAGGTCGCAGATCGCGATCATGCTGCCGGGAGCCAGCGACTCCCGCAGATGTCCCACCACCTGGGCGGCTACCTCGTCGGGGTAGCCGCCCAAGCTGTTGAGCAGCAAGACCCCGACGGGACGGTCCAGGTCCAGGTCCCGTCCGGCGGAAGCCAGCAGCCCGCGGGGATCGTTCAGCGCGGCCGGCACGCAGTCGCACGTCCCCTCCAGGCCAGGGGCGAAGAGCGCTCGCGCGTACGTCAGGACGAAGTCGTCTGGGTCGGCGTAGACCACCCGGGCCTGCGGGTTGGCTTGCTGCGCGATGACGTGGACCTCGTCACGCAGCGGGAGGTCAACCTGCCCGGCGACCAGCAGTTGCTCGATCTGGTAGTCGCCGACGAGCGTGCGCACCAGCCGGGCCCGCAGGTCCAGCCGGGCCTGCGCCAGCTGATCGATGCGCGGGCACCGTGCGCGCACATAGGCACCAAACGCCTCGTCGACGGCGGAGCCGTCCTTGCCGCCGGCCCACACATTCCACACCCGGGCCGGTATCGGTGTCTGCGCGAGGGCGGGCTCGGTCCGCAGATCGTGTTCGGCGGCCTTCCAGTCGAGCCCGATTTCCTGGCCCAGAGGCGCATCCATATCAGTCACCTCACCCTCCCCACTGCGGCTCGCGCCTCGACCTCGGGCGCGGACATCAGCTCTGGATGCGCCGGCCGCCACCGGTTCGGCGCGACCACGCCTGGCGGGAGGATCTCCAGCCCCTGGAAGAACGCGGCGATCTCGGCGGGGGCGCGGAGCCGGTAGGGGGCGGCGCCGGTGTCGTTGTAGCCGGCCTGCGCCGCGGCGCGGGCCTCGCTCGCCCTGATGCCGTCGCAGATCACCAGATAGGACCCGGGCACAAGGTGCGCGACCAACCGGTAAACGATGTCGCGGGCTTGGTCGTAGTCGGTGACATGGCCGAGGATGCCCAACATCATCACCGCGACCGGCCGGGAGAAATCCAGGGTCCGTTTGGCGTGTTCGACGATGTCGTCCGGGTCGCGCACGTCGGCGTCGATGTAATCGGTGCGGCCTTGCGGCGTGGAATTGAGTAGTGCACGGGCGTGGGACAAAACCATGGGGTCGTTGTCGACGTAGACGATCCGGGCGTCCGGTGCGACGCGCTGCGCGACCTCGTGGGTGTTGTCCATGGTCGGAAGCCCGGTCCCGACATCCAGGAACTGGTGAATGCCGTGCTCAGCGGCTAGGAACCGGGTCGCACGGCCATGAAACCCTCGCTGTTCCATAGCGAGTACAGCCATATGAGGAAAGACGCGCAGGTACTCTTCGCCGGCAGCCCAGTCCGACGGGTAGTTGTCCTTGCCACCGAGCCAGTAGTTCCAGATCCTCGCCGAATGCGGCACAGACGTGTCAATCGGGTTAGCGGGGCGCTCGTTGCGGCCGGTCACGGTGACCACCCGTCCCATCCTCGCCAACCGACTCCGCCGAGCACGGGGACCATCGGAACCGGCGCGAGCGGGTCTTGGAGGCAGAACGACACCGGGTAGACGCCGGGCTCCAGCAGAACCAGCCCCGCCAGCAGCTCCAGCATCTGCGGCCGTGTACGCGCGTACGCGGCGGGAGCACCCCGTGCCGCCATCGCGTTCAACGCCGCCTGGACCGGTTCGTCGAGGAGCCCGGCCATGGGTTCGGCGACGATCACGTGACTGCCGAGCGCCAGCGGCGCGATCAGGTCCTGCATGACTGGCACTGCGGCCTCAAGGGGTAGGAAGGTCAGGACGTTCGCCAGCACCACCGCAACGGGCTGCCCGAGGTCCACGCCACTGGCGGCCAGCAGCTCCGCGGGCCGGCGCAGATCGGCTTCGACGACCGACACTGCCTCCGCGTCGCGACCGCACCGCTCGCGCAGGCAAGCCAGCACCGCCGGGTCGCTGTCGACGTACACGACGCGGACCTGGGGGGCGTGCGCGTGCACGAGGTGATGGGTGCAGGGCCGCCCACCGGGAGGAGGGAATCCCGGACCGATGTGAACGACCTGACGCACCCCGACCTGCTCAAGGGCGCGCCGCAGGGCCCGTGCCACGAACTTCTCGGTGGCCCTGACCGCCTCTCCCAGGCCGGGCAGGATCTCCACGGCCGCAGCAGCCGCCTCACGGCTGGGGTCACGGCCGGCGTGAGGCGCGACGCAATCCTGGCCGCCGGTCAGAAGGCTCCACGCTCCTGCCGCGGTCGGGCCAGACAACATGGCCACCGGGTTCTCGGTGCGCTGCTGCATCACCGCTCCCGCCCCGGCAGGCGGGCGGCCATCCCGACGACCCGAACGAACTCGCCCACCTGGCCGTGCTCGTCTTCGGGAAGGCCCCACTCGGCCACGTCCTTCAGACCCGGCCCGAGAATCTCCCACCCCGCGCACAGGCCGAGGATCTCCTCCTCGCTCCGGAAATGGATGCGGCTGGTGGCGTCGTCGTAGGCCTTGGTGACTCCGGCGACATCCATGGATTCGGGGCCCGTGCTGGTCGCGTGCGACATCACCACCACGCTGCCGGGCGCCAGCCGCCGCGCGAGCCCGGCCATCACCGCGACAGCGTCGTCCACGAAATGCAGCACTGCCGCCAAGACCACGACCACCGGCTCAGCCAGATCCAGTACCGCGCCAAGGGTGGGGTTGCCGAAGATCGTGTCCAGATCGGTCACGTCACCGAACAGCACCTTCTGAGAATGGGTGCGCGCGTGGGTGAGGACCACGTGGTCGTTGTCGAACGCGACCACCACCGCGTCGGGGGCGACCGCCCGGACGCACTGCTCCACGCTGGGCAGTGTGATGTCAGGGTCCTGAATGCCGGGCCCGATGTTGATGACCTGGCTGATCCCGAATTTCTGAACCATTTGGGCGGTGGCGCGCCCAGCGAACTTGTAGTTCTCCTGGGCGACCGCGCCCGCGTCCGGCGCCTTCGCGATCACCTGGGCATAAGCGGGCCGGTCCGCAGCGAGCGCGGTCCTGCCTCCCAGGAGCAGGACATACACGCGCGCAGGCGCGGGCCGATCGAGATCAACGGCATCAGGGAGGAAGGTTTCGTCGGCCATCAAATTTCGGTCCTAGAATGCGGCGCGGTTTCGTCGTTGTATGTCCCGGGCGCTGGCGGGCCACCGTCACGGAAAAGGCAAAGGCTCTGCTCTGAGGGAGCCAGAGAGACGGTGGGGGCGCCTCCATGCAGGGCGTGCACGCAGACGGGGGTCCCGGGGTCTGCGTGCACGCCCTGGGTGACCGCCCCGGGGTCGAGGCGACCCGGTGGGGTCGGTCCAACGCGGCGCTCGGTGTGGGTCGAGGGCCTGCGCCGGTCTGAGGAGGTTGAGCTCGTGGCATTCATCGGACCGCCATCAGCGCCTGGCGAAGCAAGGCAACCGGAGTGAGTCCGTTCGGCTGAGCGATGAGCCAGTACGGGCCGGGGGGCGCTTCCTTGTGCTCCGGCGGGAGCACCACGTGAGCGCTGTGCCCCAAGGCTGTGGTCTCTGGGACGTCCCAGGTGGCGGCGCTGCCCGGCGGTACGAAGAAGTACAGCACTGGCTCGGACGGAGCCGGGTCGACGGCTACGGCGCCTGGCTTCGCGATCAGCTCGAGCGCGCGCACGGCCAGGTGCCGAGCGACTTTCACGGCGTCCCATCGGACCCCGGCGGGGGCGAGCCACATGCCAGCCGCGATCGTCATCTCAGCCGTATCGCTGGTCATCTGTCGTCCGTCCTTCGTTGCGATGTGCAGCGAAGGTAGGGCTCGGCCGACGGTGCTACCCGAACTGAGAGTTCGGGTGAACTTACGAGCCCGGGGTCAGACGAGTTGGAGCCGTTCGGCGAGTTCGTCGACTTGGCGGCGGAAGGTCGGCCGTACTCGTTTCTGGAGGTCCAAAATCATGTCGCGAGCTAGGGGGCTGCGTGCTAGATCCTCAGGAGCGATCTCCTCCAGATCGAACAGATGTACGAGGACTGCCGCATCCTCCCTGCGCAGGTCGTGGCATCTGGCCAGTTCCAGGCCGAAGGTGAACTGCCGCTCGCGGCTAGGCAGTTGGCTTGGGTCGATCTTGTCGGCGAGGCGCAGCCCTTCGGATGCTTCACCCGCCAGCATCTCGATGCTCATGGCGTGCATGCGGACGTTTGTGGGCCCGAAGACGGTCCACTGAACGTTGCCTCCCTCGCCGACCTTGCCGGCGAGTGGAGCCGCCTGCTGCTCAAGCCGCTGACGCGCCTCCCACCAGCGCCGACGACGGGCGTCGGAGACAACGGCGACCAGTTCGAGGGCGCCCTCGACAGCCTTGGCCTCGGCCGTCGCAGGGGTCTTGCGCAGCTCATCGACGGCGTGCAGGGCGACGTCCTTGGCTTCCTCGACTGCCTCAGGCTCACTGTGGGAGAGCAGCACATGGCCAAGGTTCCACTGGGCCGCCGCGATCCGGACGGGGTCATCGGCGTCTTCAGCAGCGCGGATGGCCCGGTCGGCGACCATGAGGGAGAGGTCGAGGCGCCCAGCGCGGCGGCAGTACGACCGCAACAGGCCGTACAGATCTGACGCCACCCGCAAAACTTCGCGCCGTGCCCCGGCGTCACTCCCCCCGCGGTGCACGCGTACCGCATGTTCCACGTCGCCGATCAGACCGGGGAGGACGCTGGCTGCTTCCGTGAAGCGATCTTTCGACGACTGCCACGTCCTCCATGCCTCTTCCACCTGTTCCCGCAGTTGCGCAGGCTTCATGGCGGCGGAGCTGCGTGGAGGGCCGTAGCCCATCAAAGCGTGGGCGATTGCAGGTGCCGTAGTGACAGGGACGGCCGCTTCCTCGACAGGGTCTTGGGTGAGTAGGGCGGCCATCGGTACTCCGAGCTCAGCAGCGAGGCGAGCGAGAACTTCGGCAGACGGTACCTTCTGTCCGGCCTCGATCTGCTGAAGGTAGCGTTCGGTGATACCGCATAGACCGGCGATGGCCGCCTGTGTCCGATTACCGTTCTTCCGCCGGTAGTACCTGACCTTCTGTCCCACGGGCAGCCTCGGTGAAATCACCGTTCCGCCCCCTTCCCGGCTCGCGTCTCGTACCGTCAGCGTAGGACGGAGTGCGCCACCGCGTACGCGATCCGAACACGTTTTCGTGACACGCTATGGCCCAGTGACAGGTGGGCGATTGAGGAGGCGCCATGGCGCGGCTGGTCCTGTGGGACATCGATCACACATTGATCGACACACGCGGTGTGGGGCGCGAGTTGTCGGCCGCAGCGTTCCAGCGGACAACCGGATTGGCCATGCGCGAGCAAGCCAAGATCGACGGCATTACGGAGCCCGTCATCTTCCGGGAGACCGCCAAGCTCCATGGCCTGACCACGGACCGCGGCGACTTCGACCGGTTCGCTGCTGCCCTGTCGGAAGAGCATCTGAAGCGGACTGCCGATTTGCGCGAGCGGGGACACGCGCTACCCGGTGCGGCTGCTGTCCTCGACGCGCTCGACGCGGATGGCGTGCAGCAGACCGTGGTGACGGGCAATGTCCGCCCAGTCGCCGAGATCAAACTCCAGGTCTTCGGGCTCGACCGACACATCCTGTGGGACCTTGGCGCTTACGGTGAGGACAACGACATGCGTGCCGAACTCGTCCGGCTCTCCCTCCAACGCGCCGATGTACGGCCCTCAGAGGCCGTTCTCGTCGGCGACACACCAGCCGACGTCAAGGGCGCCAACGCGAACGACGTACGGGTGATCGCAGTGGCGTCAGGGCGCAGCAACGAGGCCGCGTTGCGAGATTGCGGTGCGGAGGTGGTCCTGTCAGACCTGTGTGACACCGAGCTGCTTGTAAAGCTCGTTCGCGGTAACGGTCTGTGAGGACGCGAGAGAGGTAGTCAGCTTATCCAACTTCCGTGAAGCTCGCGCCCTGGATGTCAGCGGGCAGCGTTGAGCCATTGGGCGGCCAGCTCGTCGGTGTGCGCAACGGCTGCGCCGCCGCGATTGCGGTGGGGTGACAGCATTGCGCGGAACTGGATAACGGCGGTGCGAGCGCGCGCGGATGTAATGCCGTGGAGGAGTTCGAGCGCCTCTTTCAAGGCCTCATAGGCGGGTTCGACCGCACCTCGTTTGGCGTGGTAGCTGCCGAGGTCGCACAGGTTGAGGGCGCGGACGCGGGGGTAGAGGTCGGGGCTCCATCGGCGGACGGCGGCGGCGAGGTGTCGTTGGGCGCTTGGGTCGCCGAGGTCGGCCAGGACCTTGGCGGTGTGGGTGGCCAGCAGGGGTTGTGGGGCGCCCATGGCCGAAGCCCACCAGGGCCGTTCTGCGCCGCTTGAGTGGGTGTTGATGCAGTGTTCTGCTTTGTTGAGTGCTGTGCGGGCGGCGCGGGCGTTGCCGGTGGCGGCGTGGGCGCGGGCCTCGGCGAGGTGCAGTTGTCCGAGAGTGGCGGTGTCGGCTCGGCTGCGAGCTGCGGCTCGGGCACATTCGGCGATGTGGACGGCGTGGCGGCTGTGGCCGAGGTCGACCGCCTGGTGTGCCATGAGCCGCAGTACGAAGGCGCCGTGCGCGGGGTCGGCCTCGCGGGCGAGTTGCCAGGCGTGCAGGTAGTACCGCTGCGCGAGGCCGTCGCGGCCTTGGTCGTGTGCTTTCCATCCGCACAGGCGGGCCACTTCGGCGACGGCCCCGTACATCTGCGCGCGTATGCGGGAGCTCGCCGGCCGGGCCTGCAGGTAGGTGGTGGCGTCGGTGGCCAGGTATTCGGCGATGGCGGTTCGTCCTGAGCCGCCGCCGAGGCGTTCGTCGGCGCGTGTGAACGCGTTGATGACCTCGCGGACTGTGGTGACCTCCGCGTGGCCGACGGTGCCGGAACGGCCGGCGTCCATGGGTCGGCGGGCTGGTGGGGTCGCGCCTGCGTGGGCGGGGAGGGCGATGGCGAGGGGCAGGGAGAAGGTGGAGGTGATGAATCCTCTGCGGTCCACGTCGATCCTCCCCAGGTGTGCCAGGTCCGTCACCGGGTCGCCCGTGGGGTCCGGAACGTGTTCCGGCGAGCCTAGTCCCAGGAAGTGCGGTGGAATCCCGCCGAGCGCTGCCGCGAAGTGCCGGCGGGCGTCCAGGCTTAACTCCGATAAGCCTCGCTCGTATCGGGACACCTGGGAGGGCGAGTAGCAGCACCTGGCGGCCAGATCCGCGAGCGTCCATCTCCGGGCGGTGCGGACCGCGCGGATGACGGCTCCGGCGTCGCCGCGCGCGGCGGCGGCGCGCACTGCGGGGGAGTCCCATACCGCAAGAGTGCCCATGGCCCTTTCGCCCTCACGTGCCGGGGTGCCAGCCTCCCACCGTAACAAAAGGCCGCCAGGAAGCTCCACCGTCTTTGCATGAAATGCAAACGGTTTGCACGAAATGCAAGAATCCTGACTCCGGCGCGGCGGGTGGGCTTTTGTGGGCGGTGAACTCCCGAATCGCTGAGAGTCGTTGACATCACCGGCGTCGACCGCGCAGATCCATCAGACTGAACCGGCCGTCCGGCTCAGCCCATCTCGGCCGGGCCGAATACGACGAATCAGACATCTCTAGGAGGCTTTCCCGCGATGACATCGCACAATGACCGGCTCGCTGGCCGGCTCTCATCCGCCGCAGGAGGCGCGTGTTGAGCGTCGACACCGCGAGCCGCGCCGACCGGGCCGAGGAACTCCGCAACGCCCTGGTCGACACCATCGCCGCCGACCACGAGGCCAAGGGCCTGAAGATGCCCGCCGAGGTGGAGCGGGCGATGCGGACGGTTCCCCGCGAGGTGTTCACCCCGGGCGTGTCGCTGGAGGAGGCGTACGCGAACACCGCGGTCGTCACCAACCGGCGCGGCGCGGAGGCCACCAGCTCGGTGTCGGCGCCGTACCTGATCGCCGAGATGCTCGGTCAGGCGGCCGACGCGCTCGGCGGCCTGGAGGGCCGTGATGTCCTGGAGATCGGCAGCGGCGGCTACAACGCCTCGCTGCTGGCTGAGCTCGTCGGCCCGGCGGGGTCGGTCACGACCGTCGACATCGACCCCCAGGTGACCGACCGGGCCAGCTCCTGCCTAGAGAAGGCGGGCTACCACGACGTCACCGTCGTGTGCGCGGACGCCGAGCACCTGATCGAGCCGGGCCGCCGCTTCTCTCTGATCATCATCACCGTAGGGGCGTGGGACATCCCGCCCGCCTGGCGCGAGCAGCTCACCGAGGACGGCGTGATCGTTGTCCCGCTCCGCACGCTCGGGATGACCCGATCGTGGGCGCTGCGGCTCTGCGGAGAGCGGCTGGTCAGCCACAGCCACCGCCAGTGCGGGTTCGTCTCGATGCAGGGCGACGGGGCCCACCAGATGCGCTATGTCGACATCGCCGACGGTGTCCACCTGCGGCTCGACGAAGGCCACCAGACCGCCCCCGACGTCCTGGCCGGCGCGGTCGCCGACATCCTCACCCGGCCCCGCCAGGAAGCCTGGGCCGGGGTGAGCCTGCCGCCCCGCACCATGCTGGCCGACCTGGACCTGTGGCTGGCCGCCCACCTCACCCGCGAAGCGGACGAGTTCGTGATCCTGACGGCCCAAGAGGCGGCCGTCGAGTCCGGCATCGTCGCTCCCTCATGGCGGTTCGGAGCCCCCGCCACCCTCGATGAGGGCACGTTCTCCTACCGGTCGGCGCTCCGCTGGACCGGCAGGTTGTTTGATCTCGGCGCATACGCCCACGGGCCCGAGGCCGCCGCGGCGGCCGGGCGAATGGTCGAGCACATGCGCGCGTGGCTGGACGCCGGCAGTCCGTCTCCGGTCCTGCAGATCCTGCCCGCGCGCACTCCCACCGGCGACCTGCCGGACGGGACCGTCCTGGACAAGCGGCACAGCCGCATCGTCCTCACCTTCACCACCGTCAGCTCTGGATGAGAAGGGAACCCTCCTGATGAGCACCGACGACTACGAACTGGACGTCCGCCTGGTCGACTCCGGGGACACCGCGACCGGCCACGCCACCAGCACCGACGACAACTGCGGCTCGGGCAACACCGGCTCGAACGCCTGCACCACCAGCGCCGACATCGGCGGCGTGCGCTAACACCCTGCCCCACCCTTGCCGGGCCCGGCCCATGCGCACCAGGCCGGGCCCGGCACCCCCCGCGACACGGCGGCCCCTCTTCCTCTTTAAACCTTTCTCTCCCAACCGTCTGGGCGGTGAGCGTCCCATGTTCCACGCGGCGGCGGGTGCGGCGTTGATCAGAGCCGCCGCCTACCCCGACGACCTGGTCCTGCCCGCCTGGCCCGACCTGACCGCCGATCGGCCGGGGGAGTGGCTGCAGTGGCTGCGGCAGGCGTGGACGCTGCCGGAGTTCGCGGCCACCCTCACCCCCGCCGCCCCCGACCTGGCCGCCCAGATCACCCGCGCCCTGGACGGAGAACCGTTCCAGGCGCGCCGGTTGCGGCGCCTGGTGGAGGCCACGATCCGGTATCTGCTGAGGTGGACGACCCGCGCGACACCGTTCGGCCGTTTCGCCGGCGTCGCACCGGTCGAACTCGGCCCGCAGGCGGCGGTCCACTGGAGCGGGCGGCACCGTGCCGCGGCACGCCCCGACGACCGTGTCATCGCCGAGCATGCCGCGCGGGCAGAACGGGATCTACCGGTCCTGCGCACGGTGTCGGTGATGACCAACACCCTCGGATACGCCCGGGGCGGGCGGTGGGTGCTGCCGTTCGCCCGCGCCGAGCACGACCGCATCTGGGACGTCGAGATCGCCCTGACCGATCCGGTGCGGGTAGCGGTCGAGACGGCCGCCTCCGCGATCGCGTTCGGGGACCTGGCCGCCAAAGTGGCCGACGCCCTCTCTGGCCGTACGGCCGAGCAGGAGGGCGTCGAACAGGAGGGCGACGTCGAGCGAGCCGAGCGGCTACTGGCCGCGCTGGTGAATGCCGGAGTGCTGCTGTCGGCGATCCGGCCGCCGATGACCGTGACCGACCCAGCCACGCACCTTACCCGCCACCTGACCTGCCGCCTGGACCACCCCTGCGATCATCACCCGGACGACGACCCGGACCGGCGCATCGGCCTGCCCGCGCCCGGCGGGCAGGCCGCGGTCGACCTTCGGGTCGGGTGCTCGGTGACGCTGCCCCCCGCGGTGGTCGCCGCAGCCGAGGACGCGGCCGGGGCACTCACCGCCGTGGCGCCGCACCTGCCCGGCTGGGCCGCCTACCATCACGCGTTCATCGAACGGTGGGGCCCAGGCACCGCCGTGCCCGTCCGCGACGTAGTGAACGTCCTGGGATTCCCCGCCGGGTACCGGGGCTCCCCCCACCATGACCCGGCGGGCTTCACCGCCCGCGACGCGTTACTGGCCGACCTCGCCCAGCGGTCGGCCCTGGACGGCTGCGCCGACATCGTGCTCGACGACGATCTGATCGCCGCGTTGGGCGGCGACGATGACCGGCCACCGATCCCGCACACCGAACTGCGGTTCGCCCTCTCCGCGCCGACACCACGCGACCTGGACCGGGGCGCGTTCACGTTGACCGTTTTCAGCGGCGCCCGCCACGCCGGCGTCGCGGCCGCACGTTTCCTACACCTGCTCACCCCCGGCGAACTGGAGCGTTTCCGCGACGTCTATGCGGGCCTTCCGACCGCGATACCCGGCGCTGACATCGTGCAGTTGTCCGCGCCTCCGCTGCAGACCCGCCTGGCCACGCTGGCCCGCACGCCCGAACTGCTGCCCGTGCTGCCGGTCGGGGACTTCCACCCCGATCCTCAGTGGAGAGTCGCGGACCTGGCGGTGGCCGGCGACGGCGAGCGGCTCTGGCTGGTATCGGCCACCACCGGGCGGCCGGTCGAGCCGCTGCTGCTCAACTGCGTGCTGCTGCCGACCGCCCAGCAGCCGCTCGTGCGGTTCCTGACCGAGATCTGGACAGCGTGGGCGGCCCCGTGTTCCCGGTTCGATTGGGGCCACGCCACAGGGCTGCCGTTCCTGCCCAGGGTCCGGCGGGGCCGCGCCGTCCTGCACGCGGCCCGCTGGACCATCCACGCGGATACGCTGCCCGGCCGCGCCGCGTCGTGGCCGCAGTGGCGAGACGCCTGGCAGCGACACCATGAACAGCATCGGGTGCCGCGAGAGGTCCTGATCAGCCAGAATCGCGGGTTCGACGATGTGCGGCTGCGTCTGGATCTGAACGAGCCCGCCCACCTGGCGGTGCTGCGCAGCCATCTCGACCGGTACGGCGCCGCCGCGCTCACCGAAGCCGACGGGCCGTCCGGCTGGATCGAGGGCAGACCGGCCGAAGTCCTGCTCACCCTCACCGCGACACCCCAACAGCCGCAGGCCCCAGCCCGACCTGCCCGTCCCGCCGCCTTCCTGCAGCACCGGCCCGGACGGTCGCGATGGATCGATGCCCGCCTGTTCGGCCGCTCCCAGGACCTCCTTACCGACATCCTCGCCCGCCTTCCCGAACTCCCCTCGGGCTGGTGGTTCCTGCGCTACCCCGACCCCCACCACCACCTGCGGCTACGGATCCCGCTGCGCGATCCCGCCCAGTTCGCCGACACCGCCCACGACCTCGCGGGGTGGGCGGAAAAGCTGCACGACGACGGACTGGTGGCCGACTACACCCTGGCGACCTACCGGCCTGAGACCCGCCACGGAACCGGCCCGACCCTGACCGCAGCCGAAGAGGTCTTCGCCGCCGACTCCCGCGCCGTCCTTGCGCGCCTGTCGGGCGACCGGGAGGCCGCCGCAGCCGCCGGGATGGTCGCCATCGCTGACGGGTTCACCGGCGGCGACGGCCTGCGGTGGCTAGTCGACCACGTGCCGCACCGCAGCGGACCACGACTGGATCCCGCACAGCTCGCCCGCGCCCGAGCCCACGCCGCCGTCCGCTACTCGGACAGCGCCTCGGGCGCCGCCCCAGCGTGGGCGGGGGACCTGGTCGAAGCGCTGGCCACGTACCGGGCCCTGGCCGACCAGGACGGGTTGGACGCCGATCAGGTGCTGGCGGACCTGCTGCACCTGCACCACGCCCGCATGATCGGTGTCGGCACCGCATCCGAAAGGCACTGCCTACGGCTGGCCCGCACGATCGCCCACACTCGCCTCCACGCCCGCACCAGCTCATGCCGCAAAAGCCGACACCGAGCCGCCTCCGCCGAGAGCCCCTCGAGCAGGACACCATGACCAGGGAGCAGAACCTTGCCGAAGGATCCGCCGGCATCGCCCTGCTCCACCTGGAGACCGGCGACTTCCAAGCCGCGCACACGGCCCTTCGAGCAGCAGTCTCCGAAGGAGTCAGCGTCGCCAACGGCGCCAGCCTCTACTACGGAGCTCCAGCCCTAGCGTTCGTCCTCGCCGCATCCGACCACCCAGGGCTCAACCGCGCCAAGGCCGTCACCGCCGCAGGGACCGCGACCGTGACGCGTCGACACCTGGAGGCCGCACACCGGCGGATCGACCAACGCCGACGCCCGGCCTACGCCGAGTTCGATCTCATCCGCGGGCTGACCGGCCTCGGCGTCGCCCTGCGCCGCATCGGCGCCATCGACCTGCTCCGCGACGTTCTGACCTACCTGGTCCGGCTCACCGAACCCCTCGACGACCGCCCCGGCTGGTGGTGCCCGACCAGCCCGCATTGGAACCAGCCCGGCACCGCCGGAGGTCACAGCAACCACGGAATGGCCCACGGAATTTCCGGGCCCCTCGCCCTACTGGCCCTGACGATGGGCGACGGCGTCCGCACCGACGGGCAGCCGGCGGCGATCGCCCGCATCTGCCAGTGGCTCGATCACTGGGAGCGCCGGACCGACGATGGTCACGCATGGTGGCCGCAGATCATCACACTGAACGAGCTACACCACATTGTTGAAGGGCAGCCCGAACCGTGGCGGCCGTCCTGGTGCTACGGGACCCCGGGCATCGCCCGCGCCCAGCAACTCGCCGCTCGCGCCCTCGGCGACCCCGCCCGCCAGAAGAAGGCCGAGACGGCGTTCGCGGCATGCGCGAGCGACCCTGCGCAGTTGGCCCGCCTCACCTGCCGCAGCCTCTGCCACGGAACCGGCGGCCTCCTGGCCGCGGGACGCCGAATCGCCGCCGACGCCCTCACCCCCATCCCCGTGCCGCAACTGCTGCACCTGCACCACAAAGCCCCCGCCGCGAACGACGAGCCGCCCGGCCTCCTTGACGGAACGGCTGGCGCAAGCCTGACCGCCACCGGGAGCGCCACCTCCTGGGACGCCTGCCTCCTGCTGTGCTGACGAAAGGCCAGAGCATGGACGAGACCTCCTCGGCGACCCCTTGGGCGCAGGTGAACATCGACTTCCCCGGCCGAGACCCCCGAGCGCGCGAACGGCGGGCCATCGCCCACCTCGCCCCGCTCCTGCCCGCCGCCGAGGCCGACGGCCTCATCACCTCATGGTTCTTCATCCGCAAAGGCCGCTGGCGCGTCCGCTACCTGCCCACCGAGCCTAGCGACCGCGACCGCTGCGCCCTCCACTCCCAACTCACCCAAGACGTCGCCTGGACCGGCGACATCTACGAGCCCGAAGTCCACGCCTTCGGCGGCCACGCCAGCATGGACACCGCACACGAACTGTTCCACGCCGACAGCCATCACCTGTTCACCTACCTCAACGGCGCCGCCGCCGACCGCAGAGAACGATCACTGGTCCTGTGCACGGCACTCATGCGCGCCGCCGGCCTGGAGTTCGAAGAGCAAGGCGACGTGTGGGCCCGAATCGCCGAACAGCGCGTCGTTCTCCGCCGTGAACCGCCCGACCCCGCAACCTGGACGGCCTTCACAGAAGACGTGCACCGGCTCCTGCTCGGCACGGCCCGGCCGGACGACATCGGAGAAGCCTGGCTCACTGCGTTCGAACAAGCAGGCGAACAGTTGAGGGCTCTACGCGAAAGCGGCCGCCTCACACGAGGGGTCCGCGCCGTGACCGCCCTCCACGTGATCTTCCACTGGAACCGGATCGGTATCACCGGCTCTTCACAGGCCGCACTCGCGTGCGCCGCGAGGGAAGCGATCTTTGCTTCAACCTGATCGAGACGGCGGCGCCCTGTCCAACTACCTCGGCGTGCGGTGACTGCCCGCGAGCGGTCCATACTTTCGCGGTCTACCGGCGTCGTGGCGTGCCGGGCGCCGGCGCGCTGGAGCAGCGGATCCGGCACGCTCCGGTTTGAAAGGATCGCCTTCGTGACCGAATCCGTTCTGCCCTGGCCTTGGACTCCCACACCCTGCTCGTCGCCGCCGTCATCGTGCACGACCAGACCCGCGGACGGGTGCTGCTGCTCCAACGCGGCCCCTACGCCAAGTTCGCTCCCCGGCTTTGGGACCTTCCCGTCGGCAAGGCCGGCAAGGGCCGAAGCCGTGACCGCCACCGCAGCCCGGGAGTTGAAAGAGGAGACCGGCCTGGTCGTCGATCCTTCCGGGCTGAAGGTGGCGGGCATCATCCATGGCGGGTGGGGAGTGGAGGCGCCCAACGGGTTCCTCACAGTCGTGTTCGTCGCCCACCGCTGGGACGGCGACCCAGTGAACGCCGAACCGAACAAGCACGCCCAGGTGGCCTGGCATCCAGTCGACACGGTGCCGGTGGAGTTCGTCTCGACCACCCGGACGGCGCTGGTGAACTACCTGACCGGCGGTCCGATGGTGACGACAGAAGGATTCTGAGAGGCTCGCTGGCAGTGCCCGCAAACGCCGCCGTCGCGCGCAGGATCGTCGAAGGGGGCACCGAGCCGCTCAGGGATTCAGTACTGATTCCTGAAGTGCATGGATCCAACGGGGAGATCCGTGGCGACCGGTTTTCGTGCCTGCTCCGTCAGCCCTGACCGCAGTGAGGGGGAACCGCGTGACCATGGCCGGCGGCCACGCCCAACTGGGCCTTCCCATCCACCGTCGACGGAGCCCAGGCGACATACCGACTAGAGAAGCCATAAACCATCAGTAACAACAGAGGCTCGGCTATTGCTGCTGTTGCTCGTATTGCCTGGTGTTTCCCGGTCGCCGAAACTGGAGTCCCAGGCAACTGTAAACTCAGGCAGCAGGGAGCCGGTCGTGCCTCGCCACCGAACCCATCCGATCGCCAACCCGGACCTGGTAGCCCACCTCGAAGGGCACCGGTCGCTCCTACAACGCCGTCGCCAGAGCGATCAACCGAGTAGCCCGCGAAATCTACCACCCGACGTCGTGCACGGCTGCGAGCCTGCCCAAACGGGTCAGCGGCGGAATCCCATTACCTGCCACCGTCGAGATCATTTTCGAAGCGATTTCCCGACTCCTCGACCGACCCGACCTGACCGCAGTGGACCCGGGCTGGCCGCAGCCTGCCCAAGACGACCTGATCCGTGGCAGGGAGATCCCGTTTATTGGATAACCGCCTTGAGAAAGGGATGAAATGCTCGATCGGCGAACCGCGCTCACGTCCGGCCTGTACTCCCTTGCAGCGGCGTCCCTTCCCCGGCTCGACGACCGCGCCAGTACCGACCCGGTGAACCACGCCCGCACCCACCAGCTCGCCGCAGGCGACACCACCCTCGATCCCGGCACCGCCCTGGCCCGCTCTGGCCCCCAACGCCAGGGAGGAACCGGCGACCTCGACCGCATCCACACCGCGACCAAGACGTTCGCCGACCTCGACGACCAATTCGGCGGCGGCCACGCCCGCACCGCCACCGCCGCCTACCTCACCCACTGCGTAGCACCGCTGCTGCGCGGCACCACCGGCCGCAACCGCCCCGCCATGTTCACCGCCGCCGCCGAACTGGCCTACCTGCTCGGCTGGATGGCCGCCGACGACATGCGCCACGGCCTGGCCCAGACCTGGTACGTGCAGGCCGTCCGCCTCGCGCAAGAAGCCGACGACCCCACCATGCGCTCCACCGCGCTGCGCTCCCTGGCCGTCCAAGCCCTCGACCTCGGCCACAACAGCCACGGCCACGCGCTCGCCGAGGCCGCCGCCGACGGCCTGCGCCGCCACTGCCCCCTACGCAAACGGGCATGGATCACCGGGATGCGGGCCGAGGCCCTGGCCGCCACCGGATACCAGCGAGCCGGCGCCCACCGCCTGCTCGCCGCGGCCGAAACCGACCTCGAACGCGCAGACTCCCTCCCAGAGGCCGACTGGACCGGCGACTACCGGCGCCCCTCATATGAACACCAGATCGGACTCACCCTCACCCAACTCGGCGACCACAAAGGCGCCGAAAACCACTACGCCGCCTCCCTCAGCCGCCGTCACCCCATCGAACGCCGCACCAAAGCACTCATCACCACACGCCTGGCACTCGCACAAATCCACCAACGTCGCCCTGAAGACGCCGCTCAAACCGTGCTCGCCCTCGCCCCCGATCTGCCCGTCCTGAGATCCGCGCGCCTCCACCAACAACTCACCAAAATCCGCCGAGCCTGGGCCCACGCCCATACGGCACCCCATGTGCGTGAGGCAGACCAGATCATCGCCGCGTTCTAGCAACCCGCCCGCAGCGCGACCCCACGAAAACCCTATTCGGGTGAAGGCAATACCCTGCGGTCTCGGCCTCCTGCGGTTCCGGCCTCCTGTAACCCCGTCGCCTCCCCACGCGTTATACTGGAAAGCGCGTAAGCCTCTCTTAATTGCGGCGGACTTGTCACCCGTCGGCAGGGGCACGCGGGGAGCGACGGATCGGCCTCGGTGGCGGGAGCGCTTATAGGGTTCTCCACCCGGTGCATAAGGCCGCTCCGTCGTTCCCTTTGTTCGCGCGGCAGCGGAACGCGGGCGTCTATTGCCAGTTACAGACACCCGCGCGGCATCCAGGTCAACAGGGGCTACGCGGGGCGAGACTCCCACGTCACGGCACGGTGGTCTCGCAGCATCGCTTCCACGCCGCCCGCATCAGAGCCGTACTCGCTACGAAGCGACCGCATCGCCACCGCGGCACCGGCCGCTGGCGTGCCGCTGTCCAGTTGCCGACTCAGTGTGGCGCGG
This sequence comes from Actinomadura sp. NPDC023710, assembly GCF_040639875.1. Lineage (NCBI taxonomy): Bacteria > Bacillati > Actinomycetota > Actinomycetes > Streptosporangiales > Thermomonosporaceae > Actinomadura > Actinomadura sp. NPDC023710. The sequence continues at coordinate 18,732 of NZ_JBFAGB010000048.1, read as the reverse complement.
ACGGCCTCTGCGGCCGAGGGCGGCAACATGTGCCGGGCAACCGCGGCGACAAGTCCAGTAGCGGCGTCGACCAGCAGCAGCATCACTGCGAAATTCGCCTTCGGGCTCCCGATTTCCACAGGCCCCAACTGATCATGGACGTCGTTGCGCACGTGGTAGGGCATCGAAATCCATGGGAGAACGACCCGGTCGTCGGCAAGCAGAGACACGCACAGCAGCGCGCCCGCCTCGCTCCCGATCCAGCCGGCGCGCAATGTGCCGGAGTCGACGGCGTTCACCAGGTCGCCCGCCGGCCCCGCCACGAACAACCGGACCTCCGCCACAGCCTCGCGGACCTGCAGCATCGGAATTTCTGGCCAAGCCGTCCGGCCAGCGACGAACGGCGTCCCGACCTTGTGCCTGGTCGCCATGGCCACGTCACATCTCCCAGTCCGTCTCTCCGCCAACGAGCGCCTTCCCCCACCGCGCCCGCCAGGAGAGCCAAAAGTTGCTCAGCACACGCGGTTCGAATCACCAACCACGCCATACCATTGTAGGACCGGGGGTGGTTATGGCGGACGAACAGCACGACAGCTCAGCACTCGGGCAACGCATCCGGGCCCTGCGCACAGCCGCGGGAATGACACAACGGCAACTCGCCGGGCAAGAACTCACGGCCGCCGAGATCTCCAGCATCGAGACCGGGCGGCTGATTCCGTCGCCGCGAACGGTCCGCATTCTGGCGCGCAAGCTCGACAGTTCACCCGAGTACCTGCTACACGGCATCACCCCGGATCAACTCGATGCGCTTCACACCGATCTGGCGGCAGCCCGGTACGCCCTGTTCCAAGGACAGGCACACGAAGCCGTCCTACGACTCGATCACCTCATCGCCGACCCGATCCTGCGACGGCTCCCTGAGCTCTATAACGACGCCATCGCCGAATGGGCCTTGGCGTGGGAGGCCACCGGTGACCTACCCACCGCCGCCACCACACTGGAGACCAAGGCCGCATCGGCACACCCCGGGGAGAGGGCCTGGGCAGGCCTGATCGCCACCGCAGTGCGCTGCCACTACCGAGCCGGCAACAGCCACGAGGCCATCAGAGTCGGCCGAACAGCGCTCGCCACACTCAACGACCAGCGCGGGCGATGGGGCCGGGCCGGCGTCGTCATCGCCTCCGACCTGCTACCAGTCCTCATCGAGGTCGGCGACGAGACCGTCGGCATGCGACTGGCGAACGCCCTTCGAGACCGGCTCGGCTTCACCGGAGCCGAAGACCCCTCGCTGCACTACAAAGCGCACTGGCACCTGGCCGAGGCGGCGCGGATCTGGGGGCCGATCCGCTATCTGATCCGGCACGCCGACGACGCCGTCTCGATCGTCCTCAAGCACGGCAGCGGCGCCGTTGACCCCTGCCAGACCGCCATCGCCTACGCCGACCTCCTCCTCGGCGCGCAGCACCGTGAGACTGCGGCCAGGGCCCTTCGGGCCCTGTCCAGCAAGGCTTTGCCGTGGGGGACACGTCCGGTCCAGGTGGTCATCGAACGCGAGCTGTTGCTGGCCCGCGCTCACCGGCAGCTCGATGACCATGACCGGGCCCGCCAAGTGCTCAACCCCCTGCTGGTTAGCCATGGCGCTGATCTTTCGCCGCGACTGCGCGGGCGGCTCATGCTCGAGCTCGGCTACGCTGCCTCCGGCCGCCCGGCTGCCGCCCTCTTCCGCAGGGCGGCCGAACTCCTGGCAGAGGGGGGCCTGTCGGCAGAAGCGGCTGAGGCCGCACAATCGGCCCTCTCCTACCAGGACCCGGCCGCCTCTACCGGGCCGCCACGGCAGCGAGCCGGCGGAGCCGCCAACCCGGCCCGCGACTCCACGGCCGACCCTCTAAGTGGTCTTCGCCCTCGCCCCCGCCAACGATGGCAGCCTCCCTCGCCGCAGCCGCACCATCGCCGCCCACGCGGCCGCTGATCGCAGTTGGGAGCACCCGCAGCGACGAACCGGAGTCCCGGACCTGAACGAGGAAGACACAGCAGTCGTCTCTAGCAGGAACTCGCCGTCATAGCCTGTGCGCAGAACTACGCACATCACGTTCGCCTACCGGCCCGACGCCCACGCCGGACGGCCCAGCCCTGATCGCCAGCCACCCGCTTACGCGGTAGCGGTCAAGGCGGGGGATCGGAGAAGTTCCGCTACCTCCTAGCAAGCCGGCCGAAGCATTCACCCTTGCCGGGCCTGGAGCGGACGGTCGCCAAGCGGCTGACCTGAGGTGATGGGGCCAGCAGGATCGAGGGCCATAAGTCGGATGCGGGGCTCGCGCGGTCAGCTCTATTCTGCGCCGATGACTTACACATTCGGGAACAACCCCGGTACACGTAGGCGGGCACTGCCCATAGCGAAAACCTTGATGGCCGAGGCCGAGGCCCTGACGGTGCGCGGGCTGGACGTGTTGGAGGAGGACCTCCCGCTGGTACGCGTCTTGGCCGGGTGGTGGATGCACGTCAACGCCTTGGCCGCCGATTTTGTGAAGCTCGTCGAGGGAGGCAGCACGATCCAGACCGTCCCCGGGTACCGGTCGATGGCCGAGCACGTCTACAAGATGATCTGGCTGGCACGTGCTGGCGACGATGGCTTGAAGGTCCTCAGCTTCAACACGTGGAACAAGCGGCGCCTGATGATCGAGGAGTTGGGGGAGAGCTGGGAGCTGCTAGACGACGTCGAGGTCGGGCCCGTCCCCGACATCGACATCCGCGCGCTCAGGAGTGTGAAGGACGATCCGGTGGAGGGCCGCCTCTACAGGCTCTGGAACCAGTTCGAGCAGTTCAACAAGCTGACCGCCAGCTTCGGCCACGCCGACATGTACACCGCCTACCGGCTGATGTGCAACTACAGCCATCCGACGGCCTCCACGGCCGACGCTTACACCGAGGCCAGCGGGGACGGCACCTTTGCGATCCGAGTGAAGCCCAAGCCCCTGGGAGGTGGGGACCCTGAGATCCTCCACCTACCGATCCTGCTGATGCAGGCTGGGCTGGTCGTCTCGGGCAAGCTGCAGGGCGACCCGTTCCGACGGGGGGTGGACAAGGCCGCCCGCGACTACGGGATCAAGGTGGCCGACCTGCTGCCTACTACATAGCATCCGAGCCGGAGGCCGCCGCCCGCCCCACCGCAGAGCGGGCGGCGGTGTACCGCACCGCCGTGCATTGGGTCGCGCCGCACGCCGACCTCGCGTGTTGCCATTCCCTCGCGGGTGCGCAGGTGACTCAGCTTCGCCTCGAACTCGGCGACCATCACCAGGGTCTGCAGGAACAGCCGGCCGAACGGGTCGTTCCAGTCGTAGGCCGATCCGCCCAGTCCGAACAGCACCACCCGGTCGGACAGGTCGGTGAGGATCTGGTTGGCCGCGGCCACGGTGCGGGCGAACCGGCGAACTTGGTCACGGTGAACACGCCGCCCGGCCACACCATCGCAAGGGCCTGGTCCAGGCCGCCACGGCTGCGGCGGGTGGCAGCACCCACCGACCTGGCCTGCGAACCCGACCCCGGCCCCGGCTACTGGGGAGTCGTTTCGCTTGCGGCACCCGATGAGCTGAGGCGCCACCGCTCCGGGCGCCGCGTGCTACAGGCTCGCCTCTCAGGCGAAGCGATCGCAGCGCACAGTCCGGGCGGCCTCGTCCAAGACAATGCGTTGCTCGGCCGCGGTCAGACCGTCCAGTACCTGGATCATCTGCTGAACCTGTTCGGCGACGTCACGGTGCGGAGCCGGTTTGGCGGCCGGTGAAGCCCGGTAGGCCGCGACCGCGCCGAACGTTTGCGCAGGCATGCCGGCTGCGGTCGCGGCCTTTCGGAGGGTCGAGCGTGTCTCCTGCCGCATCGCCGGATGGTCGTAGCGGCACGGATCCCAGTCGTGGGCGAGGATCAGGGGTTCGGCGTGCTGGAAGACCAGGTCCCGGGCGGTGCGATAGCGGGCGTCCCGCTGCTGGTAGCCGGGATCGTGCAGGCCTGGCCGGGGGCTCGGGAAGTCGTGCTCGGCCCAGTCCGCGCCCAGGTCCACGCACTCTTCGAAGGCACACCGGCGGGCCTGGCGGGTCAGACGCTCGCGGACTTCGCGTAGTCGCTCCTCTCCCACAACGTACGCGGGGAGCGGCGAGGTCCTCTCGGGGGGCATGCGGCGCATCTTTTCATGGACGAGCTGCCAAAACGGGAACGAGCGGAGGAACCCGTCCGGCAGGTCGCTGTTCGCCGACATCAGCGCAGCCGGACCTCCTGGACCTCCGTGCGGGCGAAGAAGGCCACGATGCTCTCGGCGGCCTTCGGCCCGATGTCGCGGATCGCCACCAGGTCATCGGCCGTCGCCGCCGCGATGTCCTCGATGCGCTGGTAGCCGGCCAGGCACAGGCGCTTGGCCGTGCCCTCGGACGCCATCGGGATCGCCAGCCCGATCAGCGCGCGCCGCAGGCCCACCTCCTTGGACGAGGCGATCGAGTCGACCATGTTCTGGGCGCTGACCTCGCCCATCCGCTCGTAGCCGAGGAGCTGCTCGGTCGTGAGGTCGTAGAAGTCGCTGCGGCGTTTGAGCACGCCGTCCTCGGCGAGCTTCTCGATCCAGACGTCGCCGACGCCCTCCATGTCGGCCGCCTGGCGCGAGGCCCAGTGCATGAGGCGGCGCGTCGCCTGCGCCGGGCACTGCAGGTTCACGCACCAGCGCTCTTCGCCGGTGCCGCGGACCTCCAGTTCGGAACCGCACGACGGGCAGTGCGCCGGCGGGATGATCTCGACCTCGCTCCCGTCGCGCCTCTCCGGCAGCGAGCGGCCCGCGAACGGGATCACATCGCCGCGCCGCACGACCGCCACCGTGTCGCCGATCCGCAGATCGCGCTCGCGGATCAGCCGAGGGTTGTGCAGGGTGACGTTCTCCACCGTCACACCGCCGACGAACACCGGCGCGACCTTCGCGCGCAGCGAATCCCAACAGCTGTCTCAACGACCTCACTCGACGACTGAACGCTCCGCGCAACCCTTGACGAATCCTGTAGGGGGCACCCCGGCGCCGGCCTCTCCAGGCCACCCGACCCGCCCACCACCCGGTCCTGTGCCCCCGTCAACGACGTCCGCAGCCTCCTGCTCGCCCAGCCCGGCCAGACGACATCGGAAACAGGCTGACGGTAGGCAACCGCCTGGCAGAGAAAGTTCTTTTGGATTCCTATTCATAGTGACACCTCCACTGACACACCCCTCCCTAGAATGGCGTCAATCTTCCGGGATCAACTAATGTCGAAAGAATAAGCACCCAGCCCAAGATGCAGAGCCAGTTCTTAGCTCGAAGGACTGGCATTCTAACTTGAAGAGGTAGCGATATTGCGGGCTCTTACTGGCGTCACGGCTCGACTGGCTGGCATGGCCGCTGTCACCTTTACGGCGATGACGGTCACTGCGGTCTCCGCCAGCGCTTGCCCATCACCCGCGCAGGTGTTCGGACAGCCAGATGGATTGGGCTTCGTCGTCACAGACGTCGAGTCGGTGCGCAGGCAACTACAGAGCGCGGTCGGGCTGGATTTTCAGCCCTCGAAGAGGGTGACTGTTTCAGTTCGACTCGCCGACGATAAAGCTCAGACGGTCACCCTAAAAAGTTCCACCACGCGCGCCGATCAACCATCGACGGAGGTGGTAGAAGCTCAACCGAGCATCGGTCCCTGGGCTGTCCACTCCGGTCGCGCAACTCCGTTTCTGTCCTATTCAGTCAGCGATATATCCATTGCCGGAGCGCTGCTACGCCGGGCTGGCTTTAACCCCACAGCGGAAAGTGCTCACGTCGGGTTCTGGCAGGGATTGGGGGGCGTCCTCGTCCGTCTGGTGGACGAGGAGACGCCCAGCGGCTCCCTAAGCAACGATGCACCACCTCCTGCAGCGCTGACGCTGTACCCATGTGATGTGGATGGAGTGCAGAAGCAACTCACCGACGGGCTTGGGGTGACATGGTCGGGCTCGCAGACCTTCAAGCTTCGATGGGCGCTCGCTGACGGCACCGAGCGGCTGCATACCTCTACTTCAACCACCACTCAGGACGGCCAGCCGTTCCTGGCGATCGAGGCGCCCCACGAGTTCCCGGGGGAGGACCCCTGCTCCGAGAAGTACACCCCCTACTACCTGGTGTCCGCCGCACAGAATGTCGCCCAGGCCGAGGATCGAGCTGCCAATGCCGGAATGCACCTGATCGCACGCGTCCCCGACCAGATCGCCGCCTACCGCGGAGCCAATGGCCTGTCTCTGGAGATCGTCAACCCCGCTTTCCTCCCGCAACAGTAGCCGCGCCGGCCCAAGGCGATCAGCGACGACGTGCTCACCTTCGTCCTGGAGCCGTGCGCCGGGGGCGCCCCCGTGCCCGCGATCACCGCCAGGCCGACGAGGGGACCGGGAAGGAGGCGGGGCAACCCTCCTTCCCGGTCCCCTCGATGTGCTGGGTGCTGGCCCGACGCTGACGACTCAGCGCCGCCCGGGCGGCGGCGCGCCTCAGAGGTCCTAGACCTGGCCGGCAGCCGGTGATCGCCGGGCTGGGCGCGGTCGCGGAGGGCAGGATGCGGTGTTGTGGCGGTGCGGGACACGAAGAGGTGATGGGCGGCGGCGGTTGCCGCAGGCGTGGTAGTCGTCGGCGGGCTGGTGTGGGGGTAGCTGACACGCGGTGAGGGTCAGGATCCGGTAGAGCGAGCGAGCTGGTACGTCGGCATCGCCGGGGCGCTGGTCGCCGGACCTGGGCCGCGAGCGGTATGGACGAACACCGCGCACCGCTCCATCAGCCGGCGCAGCGCTTCGAGCACCCTAGGCGGGCCCGTCGTAGACGGGGCCGACCCTCCAGCCCCGCGAGTAGCGGTGGACTGTCCCCTCGAAATCGACCCCCACCGTCGCCATAAAGAAGCGCGACATCGACAGGCTGGCGCGCACAGTGCGCCGCCCCTCCCTACCGACTTTCACCCCGGCCAACGGGCCCTCGGGTTTCGACGTTCTCGCCGCGCGCAACGCGGTCGCCCAACTAGTCGAGGACAACTTCGCCAATGACCCGGTCGCTGCGCTGCTGGAGCTGGCGGACCCCTACATCGGCGTGGCCTATCTTGACCCGGTCTGGTTCGCCGAGCACGTGGGGCGCGGCCTGACCCATGCGGAACAGGTACGGCTCGGCGTCGAGCTGAGGGATTCTGCGCGGTGTGGACGATCTCTGCGGTGACATCCTGGCCGCCTACACCCAGCTCGTCCTGGCCGCGGCCAACGTCGTACCGCTCGACCGCGCCGCCTCACCGGAGTCCGGTACGGGCGTCGACGCCACTGACGGCGATCCCTTAACGTGAGTACAACCAATACAAGTATTCAGCGGCCCTGGCACACGTCCCCGGGCGCCGCAGAGTACCTGCAGACGCGAAGCGGGCCCGGCCGAGCCGTCGGAAGCACCAGCCGGACCCCTCGCCCCGCGAGACGGGCCCCCGCAAGGGGGCCCGTTCTTGTCTCTGTCAGGCCAGGCCGTGCACGACCAGGTAGACCTGACAAGCGACCCCGGCGACCCCCACCAGCACCTGGGCCGCCGTGAGGCAGACCCTGATGCGGCAGTGACACCGAGGCGTCGGAACGGGCTCGCGCTCCGCACCGTCGCTGCGGGGCTGCTCCAATGGCTCTTCTTCCGCCACCGGGGCCTCCCTTTGACAACCGGGCCTGGATACCGCTCCCCGGGGGAGAGGATCGACCGGCGGCCCGCCCCGGCCAACCCAGCTGGCAGCCGACCGAGGAGACGAGAAGCGCTCGCACGGATCACGTTAAGGCACGCCACCGAACAAACCCGCCCCGCTGGGGGTACAAGGCAAGGAGTTCCGGCCAGAACGGGTCACCGCGACGGGTGCGGGGCCGGATTCGGCCTTACCTCTACCGGTGCGTGAACAGCTCGATTCCGCAGGTCCCGCGCTCGCCGCGGGGACGGCGCTGACGCGGGACGGGCGGGGCAGGGCCGGTCAGCCGCTGCAAATCTTCCCGGTGTCGATGTCGACGACCTGCTCGCCGGATCCGTACACGCGCGGACGCAAGTAGTCCTACAGACGCCGCCGTCGGTCGGTCAGAAGGCGGGGCACGCCTTGTCCTCCTCCTGTACTCGTGAAGGAAGACGCAGTCATACAACGGCGGGTCGGAGTCCGGCCGCTCCTGCGTCCGGGGCGTACCCAGAACGACCCCCACCAATTCCAGCAGCCCGTCACTGTCTGAAGACGAACGCGCCGCAGACGGGCCGATGGTCGGACAGCTCGTCGCCGTCACAGATGACTTTGTGGTCGCTGACCCCCTCGGGGGCAGGTTGGTGTGGAGCCGGTCGCCTCGATGGACGAGGACAGAACGGCGCGCGGCCGGGGGTTGGCTGCTCTGCGGTCAAGGCGTGGGAAAGCGAAAGAAGTCCGTCCCGGAGCGGCGGCCGGGTGCGCAGTTGCCCGACGTCCGGGCCCGCGAGGTGCCCTGCCCGTGCCGCCCCGCGCCGGAACCTCGTGCCGTAACGAGCTCAGCGAGGCGGTCGGGTACCACGCCGACCGCAAGCGGCACGCGGCCGCGAAAGGCCGGCACCCGTCGCGCCGCGCCATCGAGGAACGGCAGCTCGACGAGTACCGCGAAGGGGCGCCCGGCCCGATCACCGGGCAGGCCCGCAACCCATGGAGGAGTTTCTCGCCGCCCGCCACTATCCGCGGCCGGCCAGTGGCCCGGGAACGCCGGATCAACGGCCTTTAGGGCCGTCCTGGCGGCCACCGTGGCCCGGCTCCGGGTCCACGGGGACGGTAGGGACCGCATCGGGTCGTACGGGCCCGCTGAGACGTCCGGCACGACCCCGAGTGCTGGCCGCCGATTCCCCTCGTTCGGCGCGGACCGGTGCTCTACACCGCCCCGCCCGAGGCCATGCGCATCAGGTCTCAAGCCCGCCGCCGGGCCCATGACCCGGCGGCACACGATGAAGGTGCCCGGCAGCGCCCCGGCTGCTGTGGACCATGACCAATTCGGGTGGGTCGTCCTGGCGTTCTCCGACGTCAACGGCCGCCACCCCAACCTGTCGCCCGGCTCCGGCGACGTCGGCCGCGTCGTCGAGGCCATCACCGCATTGACCCGAATCCCGAACACCGTGCCGGACCTGGAGTCGTCTTCGACGGCACTGGGCGGTTGGCTGCACGGCTGGCGTTTGCTGTCCCTGGATCCGCCGCCCGACCTGGGGGGCGTGCGAACAGCGGCATCTGGACAAGCTGGCGAAGGCCGAGACCGCGTGGATTGCGCACGCCGACGGCGACGCCCTGGTCCACGGCGGCATCCGGCCCGACAACCTGCTCGTAAACGGACCCCTGAACACATAAGGGTTTCTATGCCTCAAATAGAACAGATTATGCATTCTGTTTGGTTAGCTGCCGGGGTGTCATTCGGTGCTCGCCGGGTAAGTGGCTGTCTCGTCTCAGCGAAGCTGCTCGTTTCTCATTCAAGCTGCCATGGAGTCCCCCGCTGTCTCACTGAACCTGCTCCGCTAGGGGGTGTTAGCGTTCGGCCATCTCATTGAACCTGCTCCGCCAGGATGGTTGTCTCACTGAACCTGCGAATTTCTCTCATTTTGCCGGCGACGCTGCAGCTGCTAGGAGTATGGAAGCGATGAGTAACAGATCGGATACGGACACTGCCGCTCGACCGTCTTCGTGAACCCCACCTCCCGCGGCCGCGTCTGAGTGATGTGGGCGAGGTAGCGCCGAGCGGCGCGGCAGGAGATCCCGACCGTCCAGGGGTAGGTGACGGTCTCGCGCGGGAGCGCGAAGAGGCGGCCGGCCTATGGCCGATCCGACTGGCACTGACCGTTGCAAGCGGAGCCGCAGTCGTCTGCCTGGTCGTACTGACGACGAGCGTGCTGGCGGTGTTGGGTTTCCCGAGGTTGCAGCACGGCGATGTCCTGCCCTTCGCCCAACTGTTGGACGTGCTCAAGCTTGTGCTCGGCACTGTTGCTGGGGTCGGCGCTTTATTCGCGCTTGTGACGGCCTACCGGCGCCAACGGCTAGCCGAAGCCGCACACGTTTATGCCCAGCGCGTGGACATCATCCAGCAAGCCCATCAGGAACGGTTGGCCCGCAACGCCGAGCATGACGCCGCCGAGCTGCGTATCACCGAGTTGTACAACGCCGCCGCCGAGCAACTCGGCTCCGACAAGGCACCAGTCCGTCTAACTGCGCTTTACACGCTGGAAAGGCTCGCCAACGATAACTATACGCACAGACAAACGATCGTGAACATCATTTGTGCGTACCTGCGCATGCCCTACTTGCCACTGGCCGTACTTGACCCGGCTGACGCACGGCGCCAAGCGACTCGCCGCTATCAAGCCGCCCGCACCGGATCGGCGCTTCCCGCCGGCACCGCTATCGGGCCCGACCCGCGCGAAGAACGCCAAGTGCGCCACATAGCCCAACGAATCCTATGGATTCACCTACAGTCGACCGCAGCCGCCCGTTGGGCCGACATCGACCTAGACCTCACCGGTGCCACCCTCATGGACTTCAATCTGGCGGACTGCACACTGCATACCGCCTGGTTTAGCGGGGCGAAGTTCATTGGCGGTGCCATCTTCAAGGGGGCTGAGTTCAGCGGAGATGCATTTTTTGGTGGAGCGAAATTCGGGGGCACTGCCCACTTTGGCGGGGCGAAGATCGGTGACCTTGCCTACTTCGACTTCGCAGAGTTCAGGGGCACAGCCTTCTTTCGTGAGGCAGAATTTGGCGGCCTAGTTTCCTTTAGTGATCTAAAGCGCAATGACGAATCCTATCTTGAAATGACGCAGGCACGCGTGATGGACCAGTCGTGGTCGCATGTCCTGCCGTCAGGCTGGCGGATTGATGGTTCTAGCGGCCAGCTCATACCAGAGGAAAGACCCGCGCAGCCAGTTTGATATCGAACTCGTTGATTTTGCTTCGCCCGGTTGGTTTGTGTCCAAGTTCGAAAAACGGCTAGGTACGGGTGAGGACTGCAGCGACCAAACCGCCTTGGCGAGGCAGGATCGATGAGAAACTGCCCGGAAACTTCGCAGGTTCGGTGTGTTTCGCTGGTCGGCGAACGGGATACGGTCGAGGGCGAGTGCCCCGTGTGCGGGCACGACGATGCCGTCTACATCGGTGTCGAGGACGTCGATGTCGACGTAGACGTCGAACCTGACGGCATGGGCGGCTACACCGCCGCCAGCTTGGGAGGCCACAGGTTCCTGGCTGCTCACAGCTTCTACTGCGGCGTCTGCGAGCTGGACCTGGTCAATGCCGAGGAACTGGACGCCGCTGGGCTTGAGACTGAGGTCGACTTCAACGAGTTCGTTGAGCCGGACTTCGATCCTCATGACCGGTGAGATCCCAGTGAGCGTCCCCACCTATGAAGGGCTTCTGGACAGTGCACGGTTCTTCGCCAACCGCGCCCTCCGGGACTCCACCAGCGATGACCAGTTCGGGGTCCTCCTGGACGCGGGCACTCTGATCGAGCATCTCTCCAAGGCACTGCTGATCAGCAAGAACCCGGCGTACCTGGTCGAGTCGAAGCCGACCAACTTCGACCACCTTCTGCACCTCACAGGACAAGGCGGCAGGGCACCTCTGACCGGTGCGGTAAGGACCATCGGGGCATACGAAGCCGTGACCCGTGTGCGGAGGCTCGTGGACATCCGCACCTCCCAGACCGACCTCGATCAGGTCCTCCAGGTCCGCAACGGTATCGTGCACGCCGGTGCCTTCGACGAGACCCGGACTCGCCAGTTGCTCACCACGGTGCCTGCGCTACTGCGACGAGGTCTACGACGCTCTGGACGTGAGCGAACGATGGGGCGAGCACATCGACTGGGTCGTAAGTTTGAAGGAGCAGTCCTGGACAGACATCGAGCACGAATACCACCGGAAGATCACCGTGGCTAAGACTCGTCTACGTGCACTAATGGACCAGATTCCCGAGTCTGAGCGGGCCAGCGTGGCAGCAGCCCGGCAGAGCTTCCTGTACTCCCTCGCCGCCAGGGGGTCTACCAGTCTTCTGGCGGCAACCATTCGAGCGAGTTGGTGGACTGTCCGGTCTGCAACCACGAGGGGGCGTTGTGCCGTGGACCACTCCGCATGGAGCAGGAGCTGATGAAGTCTGCGCGCTTCGATGAACCTGATTCGCTAGAGATCATCGACATCTGGGTAGAACCCGAGATCCTTCAGTGCAGGGTCTGTGGAGTGGCCCTCAGCAACGCTGACGAGCTGCGGCTGGCGGGCATCCCGCCCCGCCTGGAGTTCACCCAAAACGGCACACCGTGGGGCTTGATCACGCTTTCCGCTCCCCCCGACGACTTCTACGACGAGGGCCCCTGGACCGCCGACTAAGAAATCCATGCAGGCCAATTCTGGGCGTCCGAGGGCCCAGTTCCGACCCTACTGCTGTGGGGGTTTGCCGCCAGCCTGGCTCGGTGCATCTGCTTGCCCGTTCTGCTGTGGGATGTTGAGCGACGCCTGGGCCTGCTCGATCGTGACGCCGGACTACAGCTTGCGTCCGCGGACAGCAGCTTGGTGGGTCGCTGACGCTGACGCCCGCCAGATTTGCCGAGCCTGCGCTCTGCTCACCCGCCCGGACGACTTGCACCCTCGATCGCCTGGCTGCCGCCCGTTAGCCGTTCATGCTCTACGTTTACGTGCCTGGGTCCAAGGGCCAGCCCTGCGTCGTCCGAAGGCTCACGTCAACGCCACCGCCAGCCCCCCGCCCCGTTAGAGGATGAGTCCGCATGATGGCCACGAGCACGACGCTGCCGTGAATGGAGCTACGAGGCCGAGAAAGAGCGTCGGCGCACCGCGGCCGCTGGGCCGGGCATTGCCGGTGACGGTGGTGGTCATCACCCTGCGCTGGCGGGGCCAGTTCGGACGCGCTAGGGAGTGAATGCTCATGGGCAAGACCGGAGCGGCTTCTCAAAGAGTCCGGACAGGCCTGGCGCCTCCGGCTACCGTGGGTTAGTGCGGTCGTGGCAGCGGGGGCGTTAACTGTGGGAGATCGCAACGGACTTGATCTTCCCTGAAGTGCGCTGTGGTGAAGCGAAAGATGCTGCCTGACCTGCGACTTTGTTAAGAGGCTGCTTCCCCTGGGCTTGATTGATCGTGTTCACACCGAAGAGGCCACTGGTTCGAACCCAGTATCGCCCACGTTTTGCCAGGTCAGAGGCTTGCTCGGATGAAGAGCAGGCCTCTTTGGCGTTGTCGCAGCTCCGAAGAGGTCACGGGATTCGAGTCGGCAGGCGCGACCTCGCTCCCGCGGGGCGGCCTCTTGGACTCCGGGGGCGGCCACTGGTGGCCCGGCGGGAGGAATTTGGGAGATCACCCTTCTCCCACCGCGAACGAGGCCACAAGAAGACCGTGCTACCAGTCACTCTGCGCGGTCGAAGTCGGGCTGAGTGCTCGCCGCATGACCGTTCAGGAACCACGAGCCGGGGTGGGCCGGAATCTGCCTCGCGGCATGCCCGACAGGCCGGTGTGCAGGGGCCCGCGCCCTGCTTCTGGCCGGGTGCAGGTAGCAGGTCACCTGGATTCCCGGGAAGGCCCGCTGGTACGGCACGGCATTCACCGGCTCAGGCTTGGCGGTCATCGGCGCATGCCGGGACGTCCTGCTGGGTGCCGACGCGCCGGTTATCATGCTCGAACGAGCCGTCCGCTACGTCGCCAAGACCCGCAAGGCCGTCACCGCCACCGTGTATCCCGAGGGCGGCCGCCGCGCCCCCCGCGGGCTTCGAGGCCCGGCCAGGCGCGCCGGTCGCGGTCAGCTCACCGCGGGCGCGCTCGGACCACGGCCGCATGCCGAGCCGTTCGAAGACCTCCAGCGCGTCCTGCAGCCACCTGCGCGCCTCGGCCTTGCGCCGGGCCCTGCGCAGCCATTCACCGTAGAGCACCGCGGTCCTGGCGTACTCCAGCGCGCGGCCGTCCTGGTCGTGCAGTCGCAAGGCGGCGGTGTAGTGGGCCTCGGCCTGGTCGTCCGCGGCCAGCAACCTGTGGCAGCGCAGCGCGAGCGCGTCGGCCCAGGGCTGCCGGACGGACCCGGCCCACCGCTCGAAACGCGCCAGGGGTTCGGCGGCGCGTTCCGGCGATCCCGCCCGTACCGCCGATTCGACCAGGTCGGGGGTGGAACGGGTGGCGCAGATGTGATGGCGCATCGGTTCGCGAGTCAGGCGCTCGAAGCGGGCGAGTGCCGCCTCGGCGCGCCCGAGGCCGAGGTCCAGCAGCCCGAGCGACCAGTGCGCCCATGGCGCGCCGGGGGATCCGGCCTCCGGCGGTGGCGGCCCCCAGTCCCACCTCCGCGTTGCGGAGGCACTCCGCTTCGTCGCCTCTGGCCGCGTCGAGGTAGGTGAGGATACTGCCGAACTGGCTGACCCACTGCCGCTGCCCAGTGTCGCGTGCGAGGCCCAGGGCCTCGGTGCCAGTGGCGAGCGCGTCCAGGTGCTGTCCGGTGAACACCTCGGCCTCGGCCACGAAGAACAGCGCCGTCGGCAGCCGTCCGGCACCGCCCCGGGAACGGTGACCGGCTGACGAGTGCGGTCGCCAGCTCGTAGGCGTCGGCGTCCTGGCCCAGCGCGAGCGCGCTCCCGCAGAGGATCATCAGCACCTGGTCGACGTCTCGGCTCCGCCTCCGCACCGCCGCCAGGACGTCGTCCAGCGGCGGCGGCTCGGCCGGGCCCTGGACGAGCCGACCGAGGTAGGGCGTCACCGGCGCGAGCGGGTCCGCGTCGTCCAGCTGCAGCGCGGACAGCCGGTTCAGTGTCAGGCTGCGTGACGAGAGGCGATCATGGGGCGGACGCCTGCCCGGCGAGCGGCTCCGGCGCGTGTCGGGTAACGCGCGGGCCATGGCCCAGCTCGACCGCGACGTGAGCAAGGCGGTAGCCGAGGCCGACCAGGAGGTCCAGCGCGAGATCGCCCAATGGGTGGCGCGACGGGCCTACGCCGTGACCGGTCTGGCGAGCATCGTTTGGACCGCCCCCACCCTGGACGCACTGGACCGGGGACAGCGCCTGCCGCCGCCCTTCGATGACATGGAACGGGTCTGGGCGAGACTGTGGGTCGACGAGCGGGTGCCGAGCTCGACGGTCACACTTCCCGGTGGGGAGATCCACAACTTCTCCGAGAAGGCCGCCGCCGTACCCGCACTGTTCGGAGCCCTCGACGCAGACCCGCTGCAGGCATCGCTCGACGCCCTCTGGGCTGCGGCGGCCGCCTTCGGTACCGATCACCCCGACCTTCTCCAGGAGCTCCGGAACGCCTTCGACCTCCAGGCGGACGTGGGAGAGGCCTACACTGTCGCCCATGACGTTCTTCTTCCACCTGCGTTAGCACGCCGCCGGCGAAGCGCGGATCACCCGTTGCCGGCGAGGCGGGACGGCGGAGCGCCGTCCCGGGTGCTGACGTGGGAGAAGAACGATCACTATGCGCATTTCGCGCACCCGCCTGGTCGCCCGCTGCATACGCGGCCTGGAGCCCGAGGTCGCCGCCGAGGTTCTGGAGTCGGGGCTCGGCTCCGTCACCCGCCTCGGTCATCGCGAGGTCCACTTCCGTCTCCGCTCGTCGAGGCCGGAGCCGATCCCGGAGCTGCGCACGGCCGACGACCTGTTCCTGCAGGCCGCGCGACGGCCCGACTTCGGTACGACGAAGCAGGACCTGACAGCCCTCACCGGGCTCGCCGCCCTGGCCGACACCGACCTGCTGCTGCGCCTGCGCCGCGCACTGACGCGGGGGGCGACCGATATGCCGGGCATCGAAGTCTCCGCCTCCTTCCTCGGGCGGCGCACCTTCACCCGGTACGACGCCGAGGATGTCGTGGGCACGGCTCTGGCCGAGCGGCTCGGCGTCCCCTACCACTCGCGGCGCACAGGCGTCGCGCCTTCGCCGGGGTACTGGGGGTGGCGGCTGACCCTGGACGGCGCGCACGCCACGCTCATGTTGCGGGTCGGCGACCGGCCGTTGCACCGCCGCGCCTACAAGCAACGGTCGATCCGGGGCACCCTGCACCCGCCGCTGGCCGCGGCCATGGCCGTACTGGCCGGAATCCGCCCGGACCACACCGTCCTTGACCCGTGCTGCGGCGCCGGAACCCTGCTGATCGAGGCCGCGCTCGCCCGTCCCGGCGCCCGCCTGTACGGCTTCGACCTGTCTCCCGACGCCGTCGCGACGGCACGGGCGAACGCCGCCGCCGTGCCCGTCCGCGTAGACCGTGGCGACGCCGGCCGTCTCCCCATCCCCGACGCCAGTGTCGACCGCGTCCTGTGCAACCCGCCCTGGGGCGCCCAGGTCCACCCCCGCGGGCTGCTCGCCGACTCTCCGTTCCGCTGGTGGACAGAGCTTCGCCGCGTCCTGGCCCCGGACGGCAGGGCCCTGCTCCTTCTGCCCACCACCGAGACCCTGACCGACGCCATCCGGCACGGCCTCACCCCGGTCCACGTCCAAGGTGTCCGCGTCTCCGGCGCCCAGTCCTACATCGTCGCCCTACACCCGTCAGCACCCCCCAAAACCCGTAGACGTACGAGCCGGACCGAAGGAAACCTCCGTTGAAATCAACGAGCGGGCGTTAGTCAGAGCGGAGGTGAGCCTTCCGACCGTATGTTCGGGCCGAGGAACGGGTCTCAGGCGGTACGGCTGTAGTCGAGGAACAGGGTCCCGTTTGTGCCTCGTTCCAGGTCGCGCAGTCTCCATTGCTGGAGAGTTTCGCCTTCGAACACTCGGTTTCCGTGGCCGACCACTGCGGGTGCGACGACCAGCCGGAGCTCGTCGATGAGCCCGGCCTGCAGCAGCGTGCGCGCCAGAAAGATGCTTCCGTGGATGCCGATGTCGCGGCCGGGCTGGCGCTTCAGGGCCGTCACGTGGTCGGTAGCCGAGGCGTAGACCGCAGTGCTGTTCGCCCACTCCTGAGTGAGCGCCGTGGACGTGACGACGTGCTTGCGGGTGCCGTTGATGAAACCTGCGAAGGGTTCGAAGTCCGACTTCGGCCAGTAACCGGCCCAGTAGTCATAGGTGCGGCGGCCCATCACCACGTCGTCCTGGGACTCGATGACTCTGCCGAGGTAGGTGACCAGCTGGGGGCCGTCGTCGGCGAGCCAGTCGCCGTCCTCGTAGGCGACGCCGTCCAGGGACATCAGATGGTAGAGCACGACCTTGCGCATGTGTTCTCTCCTCAGGATCAGTTCTGCCCGCGGACGGGTGTGCACAGGTGCTCGATCACCCGTCCGGGAAAATGGCATACCGGTGAGCGCATTTAGGATCCCCGGAATGGCGGGTCGGCACATTGGACAGATGGCTTAGGCGGGTTGCTTCGACGTGTTTAGATTCCGCGGCGGGCCGGGCCGGCCCCGAACCCGCGACCGTCGGATCAGAAGTCCGAGGTTCTCCGACGACCACGCGCCCTGCCACCTGGGCACACTCCTCGACAGCGCGCCACCTCACAAGATCCTCCGTGCCTGCTCCGGATCTTGCTCGTGCTCCTGCGGGGAGTCCCGTCCCCGTGTGCGGCACACGGGTAGATTGGCATCATGACCGCTCAGCCCGAGGAACCGACCGCATCGCGGGATCCCGGAGAGGACCCGGCTGCGATCTTCGATGCGCTCCCGCCGTCGCATCGCGACAAGTTCCGGGCCGAGTATGACGAGGCGCTCGACGCCGCGCACGACCTGGCGCGCTTCAAGCAGGTACAGACGTTGCTGCGCCGCTGGCGCCTGCGAGCCATCGCCTACGCCCGTCCCGGCTACGAAGAGGCTGTGCAGGACGCCCTGCAAGGCCGGGAAGACACCTTCGTCCGCTACACCCCGCCGGGCTGGGAAGGCCAGGTGTGACGTACCGCTTCGACGGCTTCCACGGCCGTGCGCTGTACGAGTTGAACGGACTCCCCGAGGAGGTCCGCAACGGGCCGCTCCTCGAACGCCTCCTTCAACTCCTCGAAGCTCCGTGGGACGCGGTACCGGAACGGGCAGATCAGACAGCGGTCCGGCACGCCTTCTTCGGTGCCGGCGGCGAGGGCATGCTCACGCTCCTGGTGGACGAGAAGACAGAGACGCTGCGCATCCTCGACATCCTCTGGTTGGGGTAGCGGCGTAGCCGCTGTTCTTCCCCCACCTTCCTTCCCCCGACCCGTCGAGACCTTTACCTAGCGGCGGACGGGTCGGTCAAGGGGGGCGTAGCCATCGACCGACCCCGGTCACTGGGGCCCGATCTTCGACTACCTCGCCCTCACCCGGCAGGCCACCGTCGCCTCCGCGGCCTCGCCCGCCGCTGCAGCCTAAGGGTGCTCCGAAGCGTCTCTTTGGAGCGACCAGAGCAGGGCGATGACCGTGTTCTCCAAGCGCTCGACGCTCTGCAACGCTTCCTTCAACGCCGCGAAAGGGTCGGCGACGTCCCTGTTGGTCAGGGCTTCTTCCAACTCCAGTCGTAGCGCGGCAAGCGGTGTGCGCATCTCGTGCGAGGCCTGGACGGCGAATCGGCGCTGCCTCTCGGCCGGCGCCTCGCCGTGGAACCGGGCGCGCCGGTCGGCGTCGAAGCTCTTGCATACCTCGGTCGTCCTGGCTGAGGTGAACTCGATGTCCTGGCGCATGTGCGGGTCCTTTCGCTGGTGCGGCGGGTGTACGCCGCTGCCTTATGGAGGGCTGGGGGAGTCACCGGGGGTGAAGGCGCCGCCGAGGGCGGCGGCGTGCGCGGCCGCGGCGGCGATCTCGGCGATCTCGTCGTCCACCGGCCCGCGGGCGACGAGCAG